>CAZLPH010000020.1:0-20484 GCA_964561345.1 uncultured Candidatus Epulonipiscium sp. | reverse complement strand
GTATGGCCCTAAAATCATATTTTTCGTGTTTGGCTTGTTCATTAACAATTCTAACTGTATCAGCTGAATCATTGCCACCAATATAAAAAAAATATCTAACATCATGTGCTTTAAAAACCTTGAAGATTTCTTGGCAATACTTAAAATCTGGCTTATCCCTTGTTGATAGTAGTGCTGATGAAGGGGTTACAGCAACCCGTTCAAGGTTATGAGTGGTTTCTTGTGTTAAATCAACAAAACGCTCATTAATAATACCGTTTACGCCGCCTAGTGCCCCGTAAACTTTTGAAATTTGTGGAAACTTCCTTGATTCAAGAGCAGCCCCAACCAAGGACTGGTTAATGACGGCTGTAGGTCCACCACCTTGTGCGATTACAACTTTTCCTTTTAGTTTCATTAATTATTTCTCCTCCCTATTTGTATAAGATTCGAATAACAATGTACAACTGATATTATAGCATAAAAGGAACAAAAGGCAAAAGGAGTATTTAATATTCAGAAGATACAGAATGAAAAAAGATAAGAATTGTGGTATAATTATTTATGTACATAAAATTACATTATAATAAGGGGGAGACCATGATAGAAAAAAGAAGTATAGGACTTGCTATATTATTTACAATTTTAACCTGTGGGATTTATGGGATGTATTGGTTTGTAAAGCTGACAGATGAGGCAAATGCCTTAAGTGGGGACCAAGAAATGTCTGGGGGGATGGCTCTTTTACTAACAATCGTAACCTGTGGTATTTACACCTTGTTTTGGAACTATCAAATGGGGAAAAAGATGCTCAAAGCACAAGAAAGGGCAGGGGTAACTGGCTCAGATAATTCCATTGTGTATTTAATTCTTGCCATTTTTGGATTTCAAATTGTATCATATGCTATTATCCAATCAGATATTAATGCATTGGTTTAGAATCCTATGATTAAGAAAAAAGAAGCAACAATACTTGGCGTGATCCTTATGGTTTTAAGTGTGTATGTCTATTTTAAGGACCCATTTAATGGGCCAATTTTACCTTGTATATTCAATAAAATAACAGGATTTTACTGCCCGGGTTGTGGAATGACCAGGGCAGTAAATTCCTGTTTTAAATTTAACTTTTATCAGGCACTGAGATTTAATGCCTTGCTATTTATAATGCCTATTATGCTAGGGATTTATTATTTTGTAAACCACATGAAAAAAACCAAAATAGCAAAAGTAATGCTGGTTATCATGTTTATGGTTGCTATAGGTTATGGGGTTCTTAGAAATTTACCCTCATTTGAGTTTTTAGCACCCTTATAAATAATTGTTAGCTATTTTGCGCAATTAAGTGATAAAGGGTCTTAACAAGAACACCTGTGGCGCCTTTAGGTAAGTAACCATTTGCCTTATTAAGAAATGACGTACCAGCAATGTCTAGGTGAACCCAAGGCGTCTCATTTACAAACTCTTGTAAGAATAAGCCAGCAGTGATAGTTCCAGCACCCCTGCCACCTGTATTTGTTAAATCACCAATGGTTCCTTTAATAAGTTCCTTGTAATCATCGTGGGTTGGCAGTTGCCAAACATTTTCACCAGCTAACTTAGAAGCGATTTTAACTTGGCTCATAAGTTTATCATCGTTTGTAATAGCCCCTGTATAGGTATGGCCTAAAGCTACCACACAGGCACCTGTGAGTGTGGCAATATCAATTACCTTATCTGCTTTTTCAACAGTAGTAGCGTACCACAGAGCGTCTGCAAGTGTAACCCTGCCTTCCGCATCAGTGTTTAAGATTTCAATTGTTTTGCCTGACATAGAACCAATAACATCTCCTGGCTTATAAGCACGGCCAGAAATCATATTTTCACAAGCTGCCACAATAGCAACAACATTTTCCTTAAGATTACCTGTGGCAATTGCTTTCATTGCCCCAATAACAGCAGCAGATCCGGCCATATCCGACTTCATATCAACCATGCTATCTGTTGGTTTAATAGAATAACCACCGGAATCATAAGTAAGACCCTTGCCAACAAGAGCAGTTTTTTCTGTGCTATCAGGGTTACCGTTCCAAGACATGACGATTAGCTGTGGCTCCTGGGTTGAGCCATTTGAAACCGCTAAAAAAGCCTTCATTCCCAGTTCAGATATTTCATCTCTGCCATAAACATCTACCTTAATACCAAGAGGTTTTAACTCTTTCTTAGCAGCCATAGCAAGTTTTTTAGGCGTCAGCGTTATGGCTGGCTCGTTTACCAAGTCCCTGGCTAAAAAGATACTTTCCGTAAGAAAGATTGCTTTATCTATAGCAGTCTTAATTGCTGTTTCTTTTTCCTTAGGGCTGTTAATATACACATCCTCAACGGTTAAAACAACCTTTTTTTCTGTGAGATACTTTTCAAACTTATATTCTGATTGTAATAATCCTTCTGCAAGCCCTTGAATAGCCCTTGCAAAAGAAAGGATCTTAAATTCTTCTGCTGTAATATTGATGCTCTTAATCTTTAATGACATTAGTTTTTTCCCAAGTTTATAAAATGCCTGTGTAAGGGAATCACTTGTTAGTTTATCCTCAGCTCCAAGGCCTAGTAAAACAACATTTTGGCCACGATAGGATATATCTGAATAGATTTCCCCAGATTTTGCTTTAAATAAATCGTTTTCCGTAATAAACTTACTAAGTTCTTCATGTCCTTTAATATCTGTAAATTCTTCAAAAACTGTTATAATGTCAACTAAACCACTACTACCAATGTGAAAATTCATTTACTCCACTCCATTTCATTGTTCATTAATATTATTACTATGTTCTATTATAACAGAAGTTGCTTATAAGGACTAATGAGCCTATAATATAAGCAAGGTTGGCAATACGAAAAACCAAATGGTGGGAGGCAAAAGATGTATACAGTTGTAGACTTAATTGAAAAGTTAATTATTATTGAAGAAAAAGGTTATGAAATATATAGATTAATAAGTCTTATGGAAGACATTGATACAAACATAACAGTCGTGGCAAGAATACTAGCTAGCGAAGAAAAGAGACATGCCCAGCTCTATAAGGATTTAAGAGCTAAAGTTGAAGAAGGCGAGATACCAGTCATTGATTTTGCTATCTATGATCAGGCATCTAACTTGCTAAGTAGCTTTAGGTATCCATCCCTAGGTCATATAGAGGATATTGAGCAGCTCCTGAAATTTGCTCTTGATTTCGAAAAGCAAACAATTTCATTGGTTCTTAGTATACAGGGGTTGTTGATTAGAGAATCAGCTGACGCTGCAACAGTTACTTATGATGTCCTAACAGAAATTGTGAAAGAGGAAAGGAAACATATCGAAAATATTGAAAGATTCTTACGTTAGATGCTATAATGGAGGTAAGTATACTTAAAAAAGGAGGAAACGGAATGAATAACTTAGTTATTACAATTGGCCGTCAGTATGGAAGTGGGGGAAGGCAAGTAGGGAAGGCCCTTGCAAAAGCCTTAGGTATTCCTTGTTATGATAAAGAATTGTTGGCAGAAGTAGCAAAAGAAAGTGGCTTTTCCGAATCGATTCTTGAAAACTATGATGAGAAATCTGTCAATAGTTTTTATTATTTTCAAACAGGCATGTACAGTACAACCCAACTGCCCCTACATCATCAATTATTTATTGCCCAGCTTAACACCATAAAAGACATTGCAGAAAGAGAGTCATGTGTTTTCGTAGGAAGATGTGCTGATTACGTCTTAAGTGAACATAAGAACTGTGTCAATGTTTTTATACATTCAGATGATGAAACGAGAATGAATAAAATAATCAATGATTACGGTGTGGATAAGAAAGATGCTAAAAAGGCAATGGGTAAAATTGATAAGCAAAGAGAGGCTTATTATAATTTTTACTCGACTAATAAGTGGGCTGAACTCGACAATTACCATTTGTGCATTGATAGTGTCATTGGCATTGAGAACACAGTTAAAGTGATACAAGAATACATCTCGCGCAGATAATCTAAATAGCACAAAGCTAAGAATGATTATAAGAGCTTTGTGCTATTTTACTATGATAAGAACTTATATAAAACAAAATACGGCATGTGTTAAAGGGGATTACGATGGAAAAAAAGGTGGATAAGTTATTTTTCTTAGGTTGTTGCTACTCTTTTTTTATTAATGGATTATCAGTACTTATTATGGGGTCAATATTAGTCTATTTAATGGCAGATTATAATCTGACCTACAAGCAAGGCGGCTTACTCATTGCTGTTCAGTCAATTGGGAACTTATTAGCTGTTTTGTTTAGCGGTGTAATTGTCCACTTGTTTGGCCGTAAAACAACCCTCGTATCCATTGGGGTTTTGTTTAGTGTGGGGTTTGGAGGTATGATACTATCAAGTTCACCTACTATGCTATTTATATTTATATTTTTAACAGGCATAGGCTGGGGAATTAATGCTAATCTTATTAATGTGTTGGTTAGTGAGGCAACAGATGGGAATACTGCTTATTCTAATATCCTACATATGTCATTTGCAATAGGTGCTTTTATATCACCACTGATTATAAGTATTCTTGCTGGATGGAATATTAGCTGGAAATTTGCAGTAGGAATTATTGTTGTAGCATCTATATCACTCATTTTTATATTTACAATAATCCCTATAGAAGAGCCAGTAAAGCAATCTGAAACAAAGATTAAAATATCATTTGAATTTTTAAAGGATCCCAAGTATTTTATCTATCTAATGATATTTTTTTGCTACGTAGGAGCAGAAACCGGTTTGAATTCTTGGCTAATAACGTATCTTGTAGAGCAAGGTGTTATGGAAGCAAACAAAGCGCCCCTAATACTTTCTGTGCTATGGGGATCTATTATTTTCGGTCGAATAACAGTTGCTTATATTTCTAGATTTATTAGAAAAGATTTGTTGTTAGCCGGGGCATGTTTGTCTATGTTTCTATTTGTAGGATTGTTTTTGCTTAATAAAACGCCAGCTTTGACAATTATACTAATGGTTGCCATTGGCTTTTCTATGGCGGGTATATATCCCACTACTGTTGCCAATGCTAGCTATATATTATCCGGAACAGCTATGGCAAGTGGGATTTTGTTTTCAGGGGGAGGGCTTGGCGCATCAGTGGTACCTTATGTTGCTGGAGCCATTGCAGAAAATAACGGCATTCTAGCAGGACTCATATCTACCCTTGTGATTATCTTTCTAATGGCCCTATTAGCCGTATTGAACCTTATAATGATTCGAAAAGAAAGGACTTAAAAATGAAAAGTGTTTTATTCACATATAAAATAGGAAAAGATGACCAAGAGCAAGAAGCTAGGGCCAAGCACCTAGAACGTATGGGATATCAGGTTTATTTTGAAAAAGAATCAAGCTTTGAATACAAACCGTATATGAAAGATGTAGAAATCTTAGTTTGCTATCAGGTTTTTAAAAAGCTTAATATAGATGATTTCCCAGCCCTTAAATGGATTCAACTAACCAGCATGGGATTTGAACAAGTGCCAGAACAGCAAGTCACAGACAGGGGAATTATTGTGACTAACAATAGGGGTGGCTATAGTATCCCTATGGGAGAATGGGTGGTTCTTAATATATTAGAACTCATTAAAAATAGAAAGGCCGCCTATAATCATCAAGCTAAGAAAAATTGGTCTATGGACTTTTCCATTACGGAGCTATACAAAAAGAAAGTGGCTTTTATAGGAACAGGTGATATTGCCAGGGAATCAGTTAAAAGACTCCAGGGCTTTGAAGTAGAAATCTTAGGGGTTAACACAAACGGAAGAAGTGTTGATGGTTTTGACCAGTGTTTTCCAATGAGTGCCTTAGGAAATGTGCTTAGACAAAGTGATGTGGTCATAAGTTGCCTGCCACATACGGAAGAAACAGAGCACATATTAAATAAAGCAATGCTAGACCAAATGAAAAAAGACGCTTCTTTGATCAATGTCTCAAGAGGCGCTATTATTAATGAGCAAGATCTCATCCAGCACCTAATAGAAGGAAAGCTCAAAGGTGTTGCCCTAGATGTATTTGAAAAGGAACCGCTGCCAAAAGAAAGTAAACTTTGGGCGTTTGACCGAGTTGTTGTAACGGCCCATAATTCCTGGGTTAGTGAAGAAATAGAAGAAAGGCGTTGGGCTTTAATTCTGGGGAATCTAGAAAACTATAAAGAAGGTAAACAGCTGCAAAATGTAGTTGAAATGAGCAAAGGCTACTAAAGGCCAAGGGGAGTATAAAATGAAAAAAACAAAAGGTATTTTGGGGTGTGTTATGGCATTTGTTTATGCCATTGTTATTCAGGTTATAGTGGTATTTATTGCATCGGCAGTATATGGTGTGATCAAAGGGAGTAGCTTAGGTCTTCAAGGGGGGGCAGTAGAAGAAATCGCAGCTAGTATGGTGTCACCAAGTTTTCTCTTGGTGGTTCAAAGTATAGCATCAATGGTTACCTTTGGGGTATTTGCATTATGGTATTACCTTAGACTGGCAAATAAAAGAAGGCCCAGTATTAAGGACGTATTATCGGGTAGAAGCTTATTGTGGATTAGTCTAGTAGCCATTGGTGCTCAGCTAGCTATTGTGGTTATGATGCAAGGACTAATACCAATCTTCCCTAAGACGTTCGAAAAATATGAGACACATATTGGTATGTTAGAGATAGGCATGTCCTTTATATCCTTTATCTTGGTTGTGTTTATAGCACCTATTAGCGAAGAATTTATATTTAGAGCTGTTATTTTAACAAAAGCCAAGAAGATTATGTCTTTTACAGCTGCAAATATTTTACAATCAATCCTATTTGGTATTATGCACGGAAATATCGTACAAGGGGTTTATGCCTTTGTTCTTGGATTACTAATAGGATTTGTCTACGAAAAACGTCAATCAATCATTGTACCCATTATTCTGCACATGATCTTTAACCTATCTAGTGTTATGATTTCAACCATACCAGATAGCTTTTTCGAAAGATACCAGTATGCAGGAATTATCCTACTATTCCTAACAATTGTAATTTCAGTGCCAGCAATAATAATAGGCCTCAAAAAACTAAGTGAAAATCCTATTATTATTGAAGAGGAAGAGATAGAAGAAATCCAACAAGACGGCTTAAGCAGTTTTGAAGGCATACAATAGAACTATGAGGGGCCCTTCCCTAGGAACGGCCCACCAAATCTCTGGCAGCCAAGAGGCCTAGGGTACGAAACATTATGAATGCAAGGCAAGGGGATAAGGATAGGTGCAGCAACATCGACGCTAGTTGGTTGCTGCACCTATCCTTATCCCCTTGGCCATTGTGCCATCACCCCACCCAGCCGGTCCTACTTAGTCAGAAATTCGTCATAAGTTTGTTATGAGTTCGTACAAATCACTTGCTATACTAAGATTCAAAGGCAGGTGATCTACATAGTGTTAAATAAATTAATAGGAGGAAGTCTAAGTGGAAAAGTTAACCGTATTAGTATGTGATGATGACCTAGCGATTGTAGATGCAATTGCAATATTTTTAAAGCAAGAAAATTATGGTGTTATAAAAGCCTATAACGGTAAGGAGGCCCTAAAGGCTTTAAAAGAAAATAAAATTCATCTTGTCCTTCTAGACATAATGATGCCAGAACTAGACGGCCTCCAAACAACCCTGAAAATCAGGGAAGAACTAAACATTCCCATTATTATTCTATCAGCTAAATCCGAAGACACAGATAAAATCACAGGCCTTAACTTTGGGGCAGATGATTATGTGACCAAGCCCTTTAACTCTCTTGAGCTTATGGCAAGGGTTAAATCCCAAATGAGAAGATACACGAAACTAGGTAGTATGGAAGATAGAAGTAATATGTTAAAAACAGATGGCCTTGAACTTGATACAGATAGCAAAGAACTTCGTGTAGATGGGCAGCCGGTCAAACTAACAGCGACAGAATATGGTATTATGCTTTTTCTTATGAGTAATATGGGAAGTGTCTTCTCAACAGATCAAATTTATGAACATGTATGGAACGACTTACCATGTTCAGTGGATAATACGGTCTCAGTTCATATTAGACGGATACGGGAAAAAATAGAAATCAGTACAAAGGAACCAAAATACTTAAAGGTGGTGTGGGGAATTGGATACAAAATTGAAAAGTATTAAATATAGATTAGGAACAAAGATTGTAGCGGTTATTATATTGTGGGTGAGCTTGCTTGTGGGTTTTGGTAGTGGGGTTTTCTTACTACTCAATACAGATGCTATAAGAGCTGAGCATTATGAGGACACTTATGAGTATACTCAGATAATGAGTAGGCTTGTGCACAATACAGTAGAACTAGGAGCTAAGTTTAAACATGGGAGTGAAGATTTTACAGATCTTTCACGTTTTAAGGACATTAAATATAACTTATCTTATGCCGTAAACTTTAATTACCACATGGAAGATCTTAAGACTGGAAAAATATCGTCTCAAGGGAACTATAGCCTAGAGGAGATTAAGGCCCAGCCCAGCCATATTTACATTAGTAAAGATGATATACCACAGAACCTATATATGTCGACTGATTTAGATTGGATGCTTGGAGATTCACCTCAGGAGGTCTATATCCTACTCAATGATCCATTAGTAGCAGGGGATGCTTTTTATGATATATTTACACAGTTTAGAGCAGCAAAGACTTATATACCTTTTGCAATGGTGGGACTTGGTGGTGCTTTAGTATTAATCCTTATATCTTTAGGATATTTAGTTGTTACTTCGGGTAGAAAAGAAAGAGGGGGAGAAGTATTCCTTGCGGATATTGATAAAATCTACAATGATATTCAGTCTTTATTTGTAGCAGGAGCGGCAATCACATCAGTAGCGGCAATCACATCAGTAGCATTGGTGTCTGCCTTTGACTTTAGATATAGCGGGTATAGCCCAGATTTAATTGTAATGATGATTGTATTTGCTATAGACCTAGTAATTGGAATGACCTACTTTTTTTCTATGCTAAGACAGTTTAAAAAAGGGGTTCTTCTAAAAAATACAGTAATATATAAACTTTGTAGTCGTGCTAGTAAGTTAATTAGAAGTATTTTTACTGAAAAGATATTCAAAGGTTGGATAATTGGTGCTATGTTTGTTTATGCATTTTTAAATATTATGTTGATTTCTATTGCTTTAAGTAACTATCGAAGGTTTGGGTTTGGTGTCTTTTTAATTATTATATTTAATCTTCTAGCTGCATATCTTGTGTTTAAGCGCCTAAAGTCCCTAACGCTTATTATGAACGCGGCCAAAGAAATTTCAAATGGAAACCTAGATTATCAAATAGATCAGTCGGAGATAGCCATGGAATTTAAGGCCTTTGGGCAAGATATTCAAAGTATCCAAGGTGGGCTTAAAAATGCCGTAAATAATGCCATCAAGGGGGAGCGTATGAAGACGGATTTAATTACCAACGTGTCCCATGATTTAAAAACGCCCCTAACGTCAATTATTAATTATGTAGATTTATTAAAACAAGAGGAAATAGACAATGAAACAGCAAGAGGCTATTTAGAAATATTAGATGAAAAGTCCTACAGGCTCAAGCAGCTGATTGAAGATCTAATAGAAGCTAGCAAGGCCTCAAGTGGCAACTTATCCATTACAAAAGAAGAAATGGACCTTCATGAGCTTGTGATTCAGGCTTGCGGTGAATACCAAGAGAAGATTGATAAGGTCCAATTAGATATTCGCATTAAAGCCCCAGAAGAAAAAATACTAATCCTGGCCGATGGAAAGTACATGTGGCGAATTATAGAAAACATCATGTCTAACGCCCTAAAGTATTCAATGACCAACTCAAGGATTTATATAGAAATAGAAAGCATAAATGGGTACGCCCTACTAACCATGAAAAACATGTCAGCCTATCCACTAGATATTGATCCGGACCAGCTAACAGAACGCTTCACCAGAGCCGACAAGTCAAGGACAACAGAAGGCTCAGGCTTAGGACTTTCAATTGCCCAAAGTCTAACGGGTATTCAGGGCGGGAAGTTTGACATAGAGATAGACGGGGACTTGTTTAAGGTCATCGTGGCAATGCCACTAAGTATGGAATAGAACGGTAGGATAGTCACCCAGATCAAGAAACCTACAGGGCTAAGGGTGTGGGTTCTAATGACTGGGGACGCAACGGTGGGGGATACAATAGGGTGTGGCAACTTCGACGTTAGTTGGTTGCCACACCCTATTGTATCCCCACCAGATTGCGCCATCACCCCCTCCACCCCATTCATTATGCTATAATCAGATGAGAAGGGAATGGGGTTTAAATGGCTAAGTCAGCTTTAACATTAGAACTAGAAAAACACCTATGGAATCACACTAAAAAAAGAGGAACTTTTGCTTGCTACGAAGTCACCATCGGCTGGTATGGCAAAGAACGAATAGACTACATAAGCTACAATACCCAAGGAATCTGGAGATGTTACGAAATAAAGGTATTAAAATCGGATTTCAACAGCAAGGCAAAAGTATCTTTCCTAGGGCATTTTAATTATTACGTTATGCCTGAAGAGTTATTTAGGCAAGTCAAAGACCAAGTACCACCACATATAGGTGTCTACATCCCTCAAGGGGATGGCCTTATCTCAGCTAAAAATGCCAAAAGGCAAACATTAGGAGTCGATGAACAAATACTAAAGAACTCAATGATCAGATCTCTCTACAGAGAATCAGAAAGAATCATCGATAGCAATGATAAAACAATCGTGGAGAAATTAAGCAGCAAATCAGCAACATTTGAAAGACGCTATAAAAATAAAAACAGGCAATATAATGAGCTCTGTGAGAAGCTACGTCAAACCTTCGGACCAGACTGGGAAGATGTATTGGAGTAGGCCTGGCGAAGCTAAGAGTTAGTAATAGTCTCCAAGGCCATGTCACGAGGGATTCTCTTAAAAATTTTACGAAGACTGTGGATGGCAACAGAGGGTCAAGATATAGGGTGGGGCAATTTCGACGCTAGTTGTTTGCCCTGCCCTATATCTTGACCCTCGTGATTGCCTCATCACCCCTAAGAGAAAAGAGATAATGATAATCATTTGCATTTGACTGGTTTTATGCTATAATAAAAAAGTAAATAATATCGCGGCTAATATTATAAACAATACGGAGGAAATAAAGTAAATGGCAAACATGAGAGAACCGCGTTTTAAACTTTGTAGAAGACTTGGACTAAATGTAGTGGGGCACCCAAAGGCGATGAACCGTGCGGGTAACGGCCAAAGTAGGGCAGATAAGAAACTATCCACTTACGGACAACAGCTTTTAGAAAAACAAAGACTCAGGGCATACTACGGTGTACTAGAAAAACAATTTGCAAAATATGTAGACCAGGCCCTAAAGAGTAAAGAGGTGTCAGGTGACGCCCTTGTAGGCATACTAGAGCGCAGATTAGATAATATCGTCTACAGGATAGGATTTGGAAGCTCTATCCGCCATGCAAGGCAAATTGTAAACCACGGACATATTACAGTTAATGGTAAGAAAATTGATAGGCCATCCTATGCTGTATCTGTGGGAGATGTGATTGCGCTTAAAGAAAGATCACGTAGCAAAGAAGTTTTCACAGATAATCTTAAGGCAGCTGAGCTTAGGACCCTACCTTATATATCAAGAGACATAGAAAATTTTAGTGGAGCATTAACATCACTACCAAACTATGAAGATGTTCCTATTGAAATTAATATCCAACCAATAATAGAATTTTATTCACGCTGGTAGGAAAAAAGATAGGGCTTAGGTCCTATCTTTTTTGTTGCTGTTGACTGCAATGAGACTATCAAGGGGCCATTTCTTTACCATTTACCTTTAGTCTAAAATCTGATATCATAAGATGAGTAATTATAGTTTTAGGGGGATATTATGAAAAAGATATATATTATTTTATCACAAACAGGTACTTTATTTTCAAAAGCGATTAAATGGCATACAAAGGATCCGTATAATCATGCCTCTATTTCATTTGATCAAAATCTTGAAACAATGTATTCGTTTGGAAGAAAGAGGAGATATAATCCTATTGATACTGGTCTTATACAAGAAAATTTTGACAAGGGGATATTTCCATATTTTCCAAATGCCAGGTGTTGTATTTTAGAAATACCAGTAGCAGAGGAAGAATATAAAGTGATGTATAAGATTGTTGAAGAATTTTATCAGAACAAAGATAATTACCGCTATAACTTTATGGGGGTTTTAACGTATACAATAGGCCGTGGATTTAGCCGTAAAGATCATTTCTTTTGCTCACAATTTGTGGGTTATATTATTAGTAATATGGGAGGGTGGAGCTCTAACCCTGAGCTTACTAAGCCCATGGATTTTTTAAACGTTCCTAATAAAAAAATTATATACGAAGGAAGTATAGCAGAGTATAAAATATTTAAAGCAGCCGTAGAGACATTAAAAGTTAGCTAAAATTGAAACTAGGAGAGTTAATAAATGATTGAATTTAAAAAGATACAACTAGAAGATAAAGACTGGATGAGGGCACTTATAAAAGAAGCAGACATGTCAGGATGCCATCAAAGTTTTGGTAATATATTTGCTTGGTCAAAGGTTAATAATAAACGTATTGCTAGGATAAATGATTATCTTATTGTAAAAGTAGGTGTGGATAGCAAGAAACCTATTTATTTTTATCCAGCAGGTAAGGGAGATCTTAAGCCTGTTATTGAAGCCATGAAAGAAGATGCAGCCCAAAGTGGTCATGTTTTTAGATTTGATGGCCTATCGCCTGAAAATATGGAAGTGCTCAATGACTTGTATCCAAATAAGTTTAAATACAAAAGAGTAAGGGATAACTTTGATTATGTTTACTTAATTGAAAAAATGGTGTCCCTAGCAGGGAAGAAATTAAGTAGTAAAAGAAACCATATTAATAAGTTTTTAGCAAATAACACATGGTGTTTTGAAGAAATAACCCCACAAAATATAGATGAGTGTATGGAGATGAATCGGCAATGGTCTCAAGAGAATGGGATAGATGAAAATGATAGCCTAGCCGAAGAAGCTTGCGCTGTAAAGAGGCAGCTTAAGAATTTTTTCCAGCTAGAGTTAGAAGGTGGCCTAATACGGGTAGATGATAAAGTTGTTGCCTATACAATTGGTGAACGCCTAAACTCAGACACATACGTCATTCATGTGGAAAAGGCCTTTGCTTATATACAGGGGGCTTATCCTATGATTAACCGTGAATTCATATCGTTTATTAATGAGCGGTATCCAGAACTCGTTTATGTTAATAGGGAGGAAGATGTAGGCGATAGTGGTCTTAGAAAAGCAAAAAAATCATATCGTCCTGAAAAAATGGAGGAAAAATATAGGGGTAAATATATAGGAGACTAGATATGACTCAAATAAGACTTGCAAACAAAGGTGAAGTGGCTGATCAAAAAGACATATGGAAGATATGTTTTGGGGATGAAGATTCCTATATAAATCTTTATTATTCTGAAAAATACAAAGCAGATGAAACCGCAGTCCTATTATATGAGGACAAGATTGCGGCTATGGCGACAATGATTCCGGCTAGATTAATAAGGCCAGACCATGAGGTTTTAAGCCTTGCTATGCTATATGCAGTTGCAACCCACACCAACTACCAAGGTAAGGGATTCTCAACTCAAATAATGGACTTTTGTAATAAACATCTTATGGAAACTGGTATGGACCTATCTATACTGGTGCCAGCAGAAGAGAGTTTATTTGATTTTTACGCTAAACGGGGTTATAAAAAGGCTTTTTATGTGAGAGAGCTTACACTTAGCTATGAACAAATATTAACATTTAAAACAAATATAAATAACAAGGTTTCTATAGAAAAATTAGAGGCTGAGGACTATAACAAAAGACGAAGAGCGTTGTTAGTAGGTAGGCTTTATGTGGATTACAATGAGGAAGAAATAAACTACCAAAAGACAGTTGCACTGGCATTTGGGGGCGATTTATATGGCATCAATGTGGGTGAAACGAGAGGTTGCTTTGTAGTAGAACGGATTGATGAAGATCATCTCATGGTAAAAGAAATCCTAATGCCAGCCAACCTTGTTAAGACCGGATTAGGAATAATTGCACAAGTATTCCCAGCAAAAAACTATATGGTTCGTTTGCCCACTTACCTAGGGCAAAATTTAGGCGGAAAAGTAAGGCCTTTTGGTATGATGAAATTATATGACCATGTAGCCAAAGCAACAAGTGAGCAGATATTTTACAATAAGCATGGGTATCTAGGCATAGCCTTTGATTGAAAATCCAATCCTTAAGACGGATATAGTTGCTATAAACCTATATATTGTGTAGGATAGAGATATAACATAGTAAACATATAATTAATGCAAGCAAAATAAGAGTGGAAGGAAATGTAAATTGGATGTAATTTTCAAACTTGGTATTTTATTGGTTGTTGGAATCTTAGGAGGAAGGGCAGCAAGGCGCTTGGCACTTCCGGATGTAACAGGGTATTTGGTAGCAGGATTATTTCTTGGGCCATCGCTTCTAAATATTATTACCCCATCAGATGCGGGGTCCTTTGCAGCTATTAATGAAGTCGCATTAGCTGCTATAGCCTTTAGTATAGGTAGTGAGTTTATTATTAAAGACATGAAAAAATTAGGAAAAAATGTTGTTATTATTTCAACAGCTCAAGTAGTAGGAGCGGTATTTTGTGTCTTCGCCATGATGTACTGGGTTTTTGGACGGGATTTCGTCTTTTCACTTATGATCGCATCAATGTCTGCAGCAACAGCACCAGCAGCTACCATTATGGTTATCAGACAATATAAGACTTATGGGCCATTAACAAAGACGATACTGCCTGTTGTAGCAATTGATGATGCTATGGGAATTATGATCTTTGGTATTGCCATGTCAATCGCCCATATCTACATAGGAGGATCAGACCAAGGGTTCCTTCTAATGGTAGCTCAACCTTTTATAGAAATAATAGGATCACTTGCACTAGGGCTTGTTATTGGTATCATACTCACACGCGCGGCAAAAAAATCTAAAAGCAAAGAGGAACAACTATCAATAAGCTTAGCAGCTATTGCAATCAGTATTGGACTAGCTAACCTCCTTAACCTATCAGCGTTACTCACCTGTATGATGCTAGGAGCAACCCTGGTTAACTTAATGAAAAAGGCAAAACGTGTTTTTGATATTATTAATAATTTTACCCCGCCAGTCTATTTACTATTTTTTACTTTAGCAGGGGCTAGCTTGGATCTGAAGGTATTGGCACAAGTAGGCTTACTAGGAATAGGCTATATTATAGCAAGGGCAGCAGGTAAGATATTTGGTGCTACTTTAGGAGCAAAAGCAGTTAAGGCAGACCCAGTGGTTCAAAAGTATCTAGGATATACCCTCCTTCCACAAGGTGGTATATCAATAGGGTTATCAATTATAGTTGCCAGGGAATTACCACAACATAGCGTAGCTATTACGACGGTTATTATGTTTAGTGTATTTGTATACGAGATATCAGGTCCAATATTTGCAAAAATGGCCCTTAAAAAAGCAGGAGAATTTGACCAAATGAAAAATATTTAGCATAAGCAATTAAGGATGTATCATATAGAAGAAAGTAGGTGAAGGGATGCAAGCATTATTTTTAGTCCTAAATGAAACAAAATATTTAGAGGATATTTTAGAAGCCTTTGTTGAGGTAGGTGTTAAAGGTGCTACTATTGTAGATAGCCAAGGAATGGGAAGAGCACTTGCGGCTAGCTCAGATCAACATATACCAATGTTTGGTTATCTAAAAAACTTTCTAGACGATGCCCACCCATATAATAAAACCATTTTTACGGTTATAGATGACCAAGAATTGGTTGATAAGGTGGTTAAAGCTGTTGATGATGTGGTAGGGGATATTAATAAGCCAGGTGTTGGTTTTATATTTACCATACCAGTTGGCAGTGTTTATGGTATCGGACAAGGAAAGTATTAAAGGATCATAAGCTTAGGTAGGTTAAGCAGCTTATAGATAGAATTTCAAGAGAATTCTATCTATAAGCTATTTTTATGTGAGGAAGTAAATATAAAATGAAGGAGAATTTTAATATATTGCAATGTGGTGAATAAAAGTAATAGATTTTAAAAAGCTGACTAACAAAAAAATCAAATGAATACTACACTTGACAAGGTATGTGGTTCTATATTAATATATTATTATTGCAAGTTTTAACGGATGTAGTTGCAAGAAGGATATAAAATAAAATATAAAGTTAAACTGGGGGTAAATAATATGGTTTTTTCAAGAGAGAATTTAGAACTAATGGATGACCTAGGAGAATTATTAAAAAAGAGAAAGATTGCTCCGGAATTGTACGAAAAGTACAATGTAAAAAGAGGTCTTCGAAATAACAACGGAACAGGTGTCCTTGTAGGCTTAACAGAAGTCGGGGATGTTCATTCCTACATTACGGAAGATGGTGTTAAGAAATCTGTTGACGGGGAACTTTCCTATAGGGGTTATAATATTAATGACCTTGTTAATAATGCTGAGAAAGAGGGCCGATTTGGCTTCGAAGAAACATGTTATTTACTTTTATTTGGTGAACTACCAAGTACGGAGATGCTAGCAGACTTTAATGAACTCTTAGGAGCATTTCGTGCACTGCCTTATGGTTTTACAGAAGATATGATTTTAAAAGCGCCAAGTAAAGATATAATGAATAAATTAACAAGGGCAGTCCTTGCGACATATTCATATGATAAGAATCCAGATAGCACGGATATTGATAATGTTCTTAGACAATGTATTGAGTTAATTGCAAGATTCCCAACAATGGTTGCCTATGGTTATCAAGCTAAAATTCATTATCACGATAATGAAAGTTTATATATTCACAATCCACAACCACACCTGAGCACAGCAGAAAATATCCTTCATATGGTAAGACCAGATAGCCAGTATACAAAAGCTGAGGCTGAGCTTCTTGATGTGGCCCTTATGCTTCATGCTGAACATGGCGGCGGTAATAACTCAACTTTTATCGTTAATGTTGCATCATCAACAGGGACAGATACCTATTCAGCTATTGCAGCTGCTATTGGCTCATTAAAAGGCCCATTACATGGTGGTGCAAATGCAATGGTTCTTGAGATGATGGATAATATTAAGGAAAACGTAAAGAACTGGGCAGATGAAGAAGAAATAGCAGCTTATATTGAGAAAATCTTAAGAAAAGAAGCATTTGATGGATCGGGTCTTGTATATGGTATGGGACATGCGGTTTATACCCTATCAGATCCAAGGGCTATATTACTAAAGCAAAAAGCCATAGAACTAGCCAAGGAAAAAGGCATGGATGATGAGTTTAATCTGTACGCTTCTATCGAGAAGCTAACACCAGGCGTCTTTGCTAAAGTAAGAGGAGAAGAAAAAGAAATGTGTGCCAATGTGGATATGTACTCTGGCTTTGTGTATAACATGCTAAACATTCCTCCAGAACTACATACCCCTATATTTGCTATTTCTAGAATTGCAGGATGGTGTGCTCATAGAGTTGAAGAGCTAATAAGTGGTGGGAAGATTATTAGACCAGCATATAAGAACATTAGCGATAAAAGAGAGTATATTTGTATCGAGAACAGATAATATTGCTCTATAAATAATGATTTCCCCTAAAGGTATTGAAAAATTAGTGAATAAGGCTTATAATAGTAGGTATAGGTTATTAGTAAATAATCATTATAAACTAATTTAAACTGTCAAGGAGGAATTTAATCATGAATTTAAAAGGAACAAAAACAGAAGCGAATTTACAAGAAGCATTTGCAGGTGAATCACAAGCAAGGAACAAGTATACATACTATGCTTCCAAAGCAAGAAAAGAAGGGTTAAACCAAATTGCGGATTTCTTTACAGAAACAGCAAGAAACGAAGAAGAGCACGCAAAGATTTGGTTTAAACTTCTTAATGATGGGATCCAAGACACAGCAACCAATCTAAAAGATGCTGCTGAAGGTGAAAACTATGAGTGGACAGATATGTACGCTGGCTTTGCTAAAGATGCAAAAGAAGAAGGCTTTAACAAAATTGCAGCTTTATTTAACTTAGTATCTAAAGTTGAAAAGGGCCATGAAGAAAGGTACCTACAACTGTTAGAAAACCTAACAAATGGAACTACTTTTGAAAGAGAAGAAACATATGAGTGGAAATGTGATAATTGTGGATACATCCATACAGGTAAAAAAGCATTAGAAATTTGCCCGCTATGTGACCATCCAAAAGCTTACTTCCAAATTAATGCTAGAAACTACTAAGATACAGTAAGTAGTTTTATGATATAATAAGAAATAAACTTAAATTCGAAAGGTGGCAAAAGTTATGAAATCAACAGTAGCATTTTACAAATGTGAGAAGTGTGGTAATATTGTAGAACTTATTAAAGATGCAGGTGTTCCACTTGTTTGTTGCGGAGAAGAGATGTCTAAGTTAGAAGCTCAAACTGCTGATCAAACAACAGAAAAGCACGTTCCAGTTGCAACTAGAGAAGGCGATAAGATTAACGTAGTAGTAGGGTCAACACTTCACCCAATGGTAGATGAGCATTATATTGAGTGGATTGCAATCGTTACTGATAACGGAATCGAGAGAATCAACCTGTCACCAGGAGATGAGCCAAAAGCAATTTTTGCTGGTAAAGAAGGAAGCGTTGATGTGTATGAGTACTGTAATCTTCACGGATTATGGAAATCAACACTATAAGAATAAGTTAAATTACAAAGCCGTTAACAAATATTATATTTGTTAACGGCTTTTTCTTACGACATTTTGAATTTATTTTATTTTTCCGGGCAAAGTAACGAAGAAGGAAAATAGAAATAAGGAGGTTTTTTCATGAATAAAACAAATAAGTTAGGACAAAATGAAGAATTAATTAATAAGCAAGAAGAGAAAACAGCCACAGATAATCAATGGACGTCTGTAACCCAAGCTGATGGCGTCCTTAAGAACGCACAAAAGACTGCTACAAATAATCAGTGGGTTAGTACCAATAAGAATGTTAAATAATAGAGTTTTTAAAAAAGTGTCCTATTAGGATACTTTTTTGTTTTTTAGGGAACTTTTCAGTAAGTAAGCCCGTCTAAAATCTATAAAGCAATAGATAATAGATAAAAAACAAATAATAAGGAGAGATATAAATGAGTAAATTAATTAAAAGAAAACTAATGGCACTTGTAGTGGTAGGAGCAATGGCCTTGCCAATGGTAAGTTTTGCAGACACACCAATGTTAATATCAGAAAATGATAAAGTTGTAATTAGTGAAAACGAGAAAAAGGAAAATGAATTTATGTCATATGTGGGTAAGATTTCAGAATTTACAGACCAAGATGGTAACCTAAGTATCTTAGTAGATTCTTTAAATGAGGAAGATGAGTATGGGATGGTATTCCATATTTCAGATAGTGTATCCATTTGGAGTAGAGAATCTGAGAAAATGGTAAAAACAGAAGATTTAAAAGATGGAATGGAAATTCAAGTGTTTTTCAACCAGAACACGCCAACAACACTAAGTTTACCACCACAACTGGCACCAGATGTAATCGTTATTAGAGATACAGAAGATTATGGGCCACTATTTATGGGTGAGTTTGACAAAGATTTAGTGAGTCTTAATAAGGCTCTTGCTCTAACAATTGGAGAAGATACTGTGGTTATTAGTGAAAAAGGTGAAAGTTTATCAAAGGAAAGTATAGCAGGTAATGCGGCACTAATATTCTACGGTATGTCAACTAAAAGTATTCCAGCTCAAACAACACCAAGTAAGGTCGTTGTATTTGCTGAAAAAGAAGACAATGTAGAAGATGTAGACCAAGAGGGTGAAGAAGATGAAGTTGGAGTAGAAGAAGTAACAGAAATGATTTCACTTAGAGACATAGCTACTAAGCTCGGCTATAAAGTGCAGTGGAATAACGAAGAGAAAACAGCAGAAATTACAAAGCAGAATCAAACAATTGTTGTAAAACTTGGTTCCGCTGATTATACTTTAAATAAAAGTTTGGGAAAGTTTTTTAAAGCACCAGAACTTAAAAATGATACCTTGTATGTTTCGGCAGCAGTATTAGACTTTATGGAATAAATAAGATAAACTTAGTAAGAAACTTATAAAAGGTATGCCTTGGGTTTAAAAACCCATGGCATACCTTTTTATTCTATGGTTAGGCTTTAATTGCCCAGCGAAGCTTAGCGGACCTAGCCCTGCCGTTAGCATGACATTCCTTTGCAGATGGGCGAATAGGTCTTGGTAAAATTTCCTCATAAATACCTTGATTAAATAAACGTTTAAAAGATTTCTTAACCCGTCTATCCTCTCCAGAGTGAAAGGTTAGTATGGCAACTCGTCCACCTTTAGCAAGAACACCTGGCAGTTTTGCCAAAAAAGCATCTAACACTTCAAATTCATCATTAATATCAATTCGAAGAGCCTGAAAGCACCTTTGACAAGATTTCTTAATATCATTTTCAGTGATTTGA
>CAZLPH010000019.1:8702-21341 GCA_964561345.1 uncultured Candidatus Epulonipiscium sp. | reverse complement strand
ATAATCTTACTACAAATTGCTTACATATTGATACTGGCGATTTGCTCAAACGTGGCTTTAATACTGGTTATGGAACAATCAATCCACCTAAACGAATTGAAACTGCAGCTGAATTATCTTGTATTTTGTTACAAGCTTCTCAAAACGATATGTTTGGTGGCCAATCTCACGTGAATTTTGATAATGATTTAGCCCCTTATGTTACCATGACCCGTGATGAGATTGTAGACGAATTCAAATCCTTACTTGCTACCATGTACCAAGAGGATTTCGATAAATTTGTTGAAGAAAAATTGCACAAACGGGTTCACCAAGCCATGCAAGGCGTTGTTTATAACTTAAACACCATGCACAGCAGGGCTGGGTCCCAGGTTCCTTTTAGCAGTTTAAACCTTGGTATTCCAGAGACTGACGATGCTGCCCTTCTGTGTGAAGCCTTCTTATTAGAGTATGACAAAGGCCTTGGCAAAGGCGAGCAGCCAATATTTCCAAACATTATCTTTCGGGTAAAAGATGGTGTTAACCGCTCAAAAAATGATCCTTATTACTACTTATATGAACTTGCCTGTCAAGTTGCCGCTAAGCGTATGAATCCAACATTTATGAACTTAGATGCTGATTTTAACAAAAAGTATTATGACCAAGGCATTCTTCCTGCAACTATGGGCTGTAGGACTTATGTTTGCTCTAATATTAATGGACCAGAAGGACCAGCTAAACGGGGTAATATTGCCCCAACAACCATTAACTTACCACGTATTGGGATCCTTTCAAAGGGCAGCATTAATAAGTTTTTCACCTTACTTGATTCACGCTTAAACCTTGCAAAAGAGTCTTTAATGCACCGTTACGGAATTCTTGCTAAACTTAAGGTTAAAGACCTTCCATTTGTGGCAGGAGAAAACTTATTACTTGGGTCTGAGAACCTATCCCCTAATGATACCATTGAACCAATCCTTAAAAACGGCAGTTGGTCTATTGGCTTCATAGGCCTAGCCGAAACTTTAACATCCTTACTTGGTTCTCACCACGGTGAAACACCAGAGGCCCGTGAACTTGGGTACCGCATTATACAGCACATAAGAGATTTTACTGATAAAACAACAAAAGAAACACAGCTTAACTGGAGCTGCTACGCTACACCCGCCGAGGGCTTAAGCGGGAGATTTATCGCCCAAGACCAAGAGCGTTTTGGTGATATTCCAGGTGTAACAGATAAAGATTATTATACCAACAGCTACCATGTACCCGTGGGTCACCTGATCTCTATTAAAGATAAAATTCAAACTGAGGCACCTTTCCATGCCATGTGTAATGCTGGGCATATTAGCTATATTGAAGTAGATGGCTATCCAACAGGTGAAACAATTCAGTCTATACTAGATTATGCTTATACAGCGTCAAATATTAGTTATATGGGGATTAACTTTCACTTAAGATACTGTAAGGACTGCGGACATCGTATTCAAGAAAATTCTTTTACTTGCCCAGAGTGCTCTAGCACTGAGATTCAAGGGATTAGTAGGGTCACAGGTTACCTTAGCTTAGATGAGCGTTTTGGTAGCGGAAAGTCTGCTGAGCGTCATGACCGCATTGCTCATAATGGCCAAAACACCACTGTTTATAGGAATAATCTTCATGGGTAAACTGCAAGTGGCAGGGTTCTTAGATAACTCTACGGTAAACGGCGAGGGCCTTAGGAGTGTTGTTTTCTTATCTGGCTGCCACCATGATTGTCCTGGTTGCCATAATGGGGATATGCAAAGTCTTGACTACGGGGAAAGCTTAGATCATAGTGACGTCCTTACTAGGATTAAGAGCAACATGCCGATTATAAAAGGCATTACAATCTCTGGAGGCGAACCTTTTTTACAATGCCACAATTTGCTTCCTTTGTTACGAGAATCTAGAGACCTTCTTCTTGATATCTGGGTATACACTGGCTACACTTATGAAGAGCTTTTAAGGGACCAAACATTAAAAAGCTTATTGCCATGGATTGATGTATTGGTCGAAGGCCCATTTATCCAGGATCAACTAAGCACTGATTTGCCTTACATTGGCTCCACTAACCAGCGCATCTTAAAACTTAGAAATGGGTTAGTTGAAAAACAACTCTATTTTAAATAAAAACCCACATTTCATTTAGCATGCCAGCTATAATTCTATAGCTGGCATGCTTTTGTTTGCTTGTCTCTATTTCTTCCACTGAAATACAATAATCCCCCCTAGCATAAAGGCAACACCAATTAGCTTATGCCACTCAAAGCCAAGTTTCTCCGTGCCAAACCATCCTAGAACTTCAATCAGATAGGCCACTATCATCTGAGAAATCAATATTAACATAATCGCATACGCTGGTCCTAGGCTACTCATTCCCCGGATCACAGTATAAGTAATCCCAGCCCCAATGACACCCCCTAGCAAGTAGAACTTGTTAACCTCTTTGAGTCCTCCTAAATCACCGTCCTTGGTTATCCAAAGTGAAATAACACAAACAATAAGGGCGGTCCCTTGAACAATTGCACTTGTTAGCCACAACCCTGCCTTTTCTGTCACACGGGTATTAAATACCCCCTGTACACTCATTAAAGCTCCAGAAATTAATGATATGATTATCCCTATCATTAGATCACATCCTTTTATATTTTTCTTCTGTTTTATTCTATAGCTTACGCTATTTTCCATTTAATTATGTATTAATATTTGAATATTCTTCTTATATATTGTATAATACTAATATATAGTAAAGCTAAATTAAATAAGGAGGATTTTTTTTATGAAAGATTATATAAAACACGATGTTGAGAATGATAAATTTTATATTGAAGGTGACAAAGAAAATAAAGGCCGAGTAACCTACAAGATTATAGACGGTGTCATGGATATTAACGGTACCTATGTGGACCCAGATCACCGCAGCCATGGTTATGCTAAGGAACTTGTAGATGCAGCTGTCGAGTACGCTAAGAGCAAAGACCTTAAGTTGCATCCTACCTGCTCCTATGCTGTCAAAGTTGTGGAGAGAGACTATGCGGATATGTTGGCTTAAAGGGTCGCAAAATGGGGCATACTAGTATCCCCATCCCCCTAGGTGGTTGAGACCCTCTAGTAGGCCTTATGGGCCGTGGTTCCACTTATGGCTTGTGCCTTTCAGACTTGCACACCATAAGGTGCCTGTCACCACTTTAGTATTCATGTACATCCCCTGTTTAGCACTCTTGGCACCAAGCCAAGTAAGCTAGCAGGGGATATTTTTATATCAACCCTTGCATCCCTAATTCATGGTATAATGCTCTAAAGAATCAAACATTAGGAGGTCATTATGAAAGATAAAAATGTTCTACTTTGCGTAACAGGGGGCATTGCAGCTTATAAAAGTGCTGCCCTAACAAGTAAACTGGTCCAAAAGGGTGCTAATGTTAAGGTTATTATGACTGAAGCTGCAACTCATTTTATTAGTCCTATTACTTTTCAGGCTATTTCAAAGAATACGGTTTATACAGATGTTTTTAATGAGATTGACCCCTCAATTATTGCCCATATTGATTTAGCTGATTGGGCAGATCTTGTCATTGTTGCACCTGCTACAGCTAATATTATTGCTAAGTTTGCCAGTGGTATTGCTGATGATATGGTCTCTTCTACTTTTTTAGCCATGACATCTCCCGTTTTTATTGCCCCCGCTATGAATGTCCATATGTATGATCATTTTACCACCCAAAATAATATACAGGCGCTTAAAACCCATGGTTATCATTTTATAGAACCTGGTACCGGTATGCTAGCTTGCGGCTATGAGGCAAAGGGCCGTATGGAAGAACCTGAAAATATTATAAAACAAGTAGAGGCTTTTTTTAATAACAATAAGCCTTTAAGTGGTCAAAGGGTTCTGGTAACTGCCGGGCCTACTTTAGAAGCCATTGATCCTTTTAGATTTATTAGTAATCATTCCACTGGAAAAATGGGCTATGCTATTGCTACGGAGGCGGCTAAATTAGGCGCCATAGTCACTCTTATTTCTGGCCCTACGGCAATAGCTGCTCCAGCTAACGTCACGGTGGTTCCTACCCAATCTGCCCAAGAAATGTACGAAGCTGTCCTATCAAGGTATGACCAAACTGATATTGTTATTAAGGCTGCTGCTGTTGCAGATTACCGCCCTGCTGTTACTTCTAACCATAAGATTAAGAAAAAAGACGGGGATTTAAAACTGGTATTAGAAGGAACAAGGGATATTTTAAAAGAACTGGGTCGTTTAAAACAGAAGCAATTTTTAGTGGGTTTTGCAGCTGAGACAGAAAATATCGAAACCTATGCCCTTCAAAAACTACAGGCTAAAAACCTTGATATGATTGTAAGCAATGATATCTCCGCTGCCCATGCTGGCTTTGGAAAAGAAACAAATATTGTGACGATTTATAAGAAAAATGGAGATGCTATTTCCCTCCCCCTTTTAAGCAAAACTGAAGTTGCCCAAAAATTGTTGCACCTTATTATACAAGAAAGCTCTTAATTTAGCCTTGTTATTGTATAAACTATTGTGTATAATCAAGTAAAACAAATTTGTCTTGCATCCGTCAGGAGCGAGAACAGGAGGATTATTATGAAGACAGAAACAAAGGCTTACGATACCAATTCATTGGTAAAATTATCAATGGGGATTTCGATCATAATTATTATGACTTTCACCCCTCTCGGTCATCTCCCCGGTGTACTAGCTATTACGATTGTACATGTCCCCGTTATTATTGGCGCTATCTTATATGGACCTAAAGTAGGGACCATATTAGGCCTAAGTATGGGACTTGCCTCTCTTAGCAAATCCATTGTGGCTCCCACCAGCCCTCTTAATGAATTTTTTAGAAACCCACTCGTCTCAGTCTTGCCTAGGCTGGCTATTGGAGTGGTTGCCTATTTAGTCTATACACACGTTATTAAACTCACCCGAAATAAAACGATGGCTACTGCTGTGGGCGCCTTACTTGGAAGTCTGGCAAATACAGTCTGTACACTAGGCATGCTCTACATTGTATATGCCAGCCAAATTTCAGCCTTAAATAACCAAATCCCTGCCCACCAATTAATTATCTCTATTGCACTATCAAATGGCATACTGGAGATGATTGCAACGGCTATTATCTCAGTTCCTATTGTTTTAAGTTCAACAAAAATACTTACAGTAGGGTTAAAGGGTTGTAAGTAGGGGTTCTGACGCAAAACAGTAAAATAAAATATGGCCTAGGCAACATAACTTCTTTTGTCGTTAAAAGTTGCCTAGACCATATTTTATTTTTCCTATTGCGCGAATCCTTGGTAAAAACCCCTTGTGCCCTACTACAATAAGGTAATATTATTCTCGGCGCAAGTCTTTATCATATCATCAGGCCACACACAAGATTGAACCTCACCAATATGCGCTTTTTGCAAGAAGTACATGCAGATACGAGATTGGCCGATTCCCCCGCCAATGGTGTATGGTAGTTTTCCTTCTAGAAGCATTTTGTGGAAGGTGAAGGCTTTACGCTCTTCACAGCCTGCTATGGCAAGTTGTTTTTCTAGTGTTTCCTCGTCTACCCTTATGCCCATGGATGAGAGCTCTAGAGCTTCATTGTGAATAGGGTTCCAAAATACGATATCACCATTTAAGGACCAGTCATCATAATCTGGGGCACGGTTACTATGGACCACACCAGATTCTAGTTTTGCTCCGATTTGCATGATAAACACGGCCTTTTTTTCTTTGGCTATTTCGTTCTCACGCTCATCTGGTGTTAGGTCTGGATACATATTTTCTAGTTGCTGAGATGTGATAATGGTTATTTCCTTTGGAAGCAGTTTATCTAGCACTGGGTATAAACCAATAACATAGTTTTGCGTTTCCAGGAAAACCCTGTAGATTCTTTTGACAATATGGATAAGCGTCCACTCATTACGCATTTCTTTTGTAATAATTTTTTCCCAGTCCCATTGGTCTACATAAAGTGAGTGGGTATTGTCCAAAACTTCATCACGCCTTATGGCATTCATATCTGTGTAGATTCCTTCATCTACTCCTAGGCCGTACCTGCCTAAAACCATGCGTTTCCATTTTGCAAGAGAGTGTACAATCTCTACCATGGCATAGTTATCATCTTTTATATCAAAAGTAACTGGGCGCTCTTCCCCACTTAAGTTATCGTTTAAACCCGATTCTGGTTTGACAAATAAAGGTGCTGACACACGCATAATTTTTAGTTCCCTAGCAAGTGCAGTTTCAAAAAAGTCCTTAAGTTTTTTAATGGCTATCTCTGTTTCTTTTAACGTTAATTTTGCTTTGTACCCTTCTGGTATAACAAGTCCTTCCATCTTTTCTTCCTCCTAAATAATGTATATACTTATTTTTAAGCAATAAAAAAAGCCCTTCGTTCCCTAGCAGGGACGAAGAACTATATCTCGCGGTGCCACCCTAATTGATTACATAATTGTAACCCTCTTAATGCGTACAGATCAGCATAAACAGCAATGATCGATACGGTTCAATGATAACGGTTTGATTCCGTCCAGGCCTACTAGCAAATGAGTTCGGTTGGAGACTCCAAGATGTTCTTCTATTCAAAGTTCGTACTGAATTCACACCACAATCATCAGCTCTCTGCAACTATGTTTGAATATACTCTTCTTATCACAGTCTTTAAATTGTTTTAATTATATTTATCATATGTTATTATTGTTTCTTTGTCAAGAATTATTGCTAAAGCATATATCATAGTATGATTCATTTATGATACTCTACCACCTAACCTCATTATTTTATTGCCCCTTCTACCATTCCTTGAATCATTTGCTTTTGTGCAAAAGCAAATAAAATAACAATAGGAATCATCGCTAAAAAAGCTGCGGTTAAAATCAAATCCCATTGTTTTACATAGGAACCGACGAAACTGCTAACTGCTATTGGGAGGGTTTTTATCTTTCCATTAAGTCCTAACATTAAAGAAGGTAAGAGATAGTCATTCCATATCCAAATACCATTTAAAATTAACACGGTCATATGTATTGGTTTTAATAATGGAAAAACAACACGAAAAAATGTTCCTTCTGGACTACATCCATCAATCATTGCTGCCTCTTCTAACTCATAAGGTATCCCTTTAATGAATCCATGAAGAATAAACACAGATAATGATCCCCCGAATCCTATATAAGCAAAAATAATACCTTTATAACTACTTAACATGTTAATCCCTGTAAAAGACGAGATACTTCTAAAGGTCGTTAGAAGCGGTAACATTACTACCTGAAAAGGAATAACCATGGAAGACACAAAAAGCATAAAAATTATGTTTGACCATTTTGTTTTACTTCTAACTAACACCCAAGCCGCCATACTAGAAAATAAAGATAATAATAATAATGTTACCCCTGTAATAATCAAAGAACTCATAAATGATGACCAGTAACTAAAGTTTTGATTATTAATGACATTTTTCATATTTACAAGCATCTGTCCCCAATCAGATGGAAGGGAAATCGGACTAATTACAATATCTGCACTTTTCTTTGCAGCATTAAATACCACAATGGCAAAAGGTGAGAGTGTTAATAAAGAAAGAACAAACGTAAATACTTCTGTAAATAAGCCGCGTACCTTAACTCCTTTCATTACATTTCAACCTCCCTCTTCTTACTAATAGATACCTGTGTCAATGACACAACGGATAAAATAATAAAAAATATAACTGCTTTTGTTTGTCCTAGAGCATATTGATTTTTTGAAATGGCTGTTTTATAAATATTCAACGCCATAAATTCAGTAGCAAAAACAATTTTTTCGCCTAAAATCCGACTTGGCCCACCGTTTGTAATGGCAAGGTTTAAATCAAATTGTTTAAACGAGTTAACGAGTGTTAAGAAGACAGAAACCGTAAATGTGTTAGCCATCATAGGCAACTTGATTTTTAGTAACGTTAACCATTTACTAGCCCCATCAACACCTGCTGCTTCTAAAATATCTTTTGGAATACTCTGAATACCTGTTATATAAATCATCATAATATACCCTGCATACTGCCAGGTACTAACAATAAGAATCGCTAATAGTGCATGGGTAGGATTCGTTAGCATGGAAGCACTGCCTACTAGAACTGTGGTAAATACTTTGTTGAAAATAAATTGCCATACATACCCTAATACAAGCCCACCAATTAAATTTGGAAGAAAAAAAGCTGCACGATAAAAATCCTTCCCTTTTATATTCGAAGTGCAAAATAAGGCTAATATAAAAGCAACGATATTGACAAAAATCATATTAAGCAGGGTGAAAACTAATGTAATCCCAAACGAATGTAAGTAATCTGATGATTTAAACATCTCAATATAATTACCAAATCCTACAAACTTTGTAAAGCCAATACCTGTCCAATCAGTAAATGAATAAAAAATACCAAATACAAATGGAATAAGTACGGTTACAACAAAAGTAAAAACTAATGGCAATAAAAACAAGATATTAATAATAGCATGATGATTTTTGCTTGGTATACTATATACCCCTAGCATGACCAAAGCAACTCCAATGATGAGAAATATACCTCTCATATTGCTTTCACTACCTACTAATGCAAGATATAGGGCAATAAGTGATATGATACTTCCAATTACTATTTCCGATATAGCTAATACTTTCTTTATTTTTAAGTCCATTTCATCCCTCTTTTCAAAAAACATCTAATCAAATGGGGTAAAATCCCATTTGATTAGTATTTATTATTAATTTTCCGTATACTCTATAATCGCAGCTCCCATAAATTTAATAAACTCTTCTTTTGTTATTTCATCTTTTGCATATAATTCAAATACACCCCCTGTTGCATTTTGTGCTATACCTTCTGGCATTTTCGGCCATTCCCAGGAATATGTGTCGCCTTTATCAATATATGTTTTCAAACTAACTGCTAATGGTGTTTCTGGCTCTACCGTAGATGTCTCATATGGTGAAATCATACCACTCTCTAGAACTAAAGCTTTTTGACCTTCTTCTGAAAGCGCTAAATCATTTAAGAATGCCTTAGCAGCATCAATGTTTTCCCCACCATTAAATATAGCCCACCAGGATGGTGAATCCGCTAATAAGCCTGTTGTTTCTTCTTCTAAGAATGCTAATGGAGCAAGTCCTACTTTAAATGTTACATCATAATCTGGTAAAGAAGGATCAATCCAGTTTCCTTGAGTAATAAAAGCTGTTTTCCCCTGTGCCCACAAGGCTAATTGATCATCATAAGTACCTGAGATTAAAACTGTAGGATCTGAGTAAGTATATAATAGTTTCACATAATCTGCGAACTGCCCTAAACGTGCCTCATCAACCTTACCTTCTTTTAACATATCAATATATGTTGTATCTCCTCTTTCAAGTCCAAGGGATAAATAATAACCAAAGATGTGGTTGGCTGTAGACCAAAACATTTGTCCTGATTCTGCTGCTACTGAAGCAACTGCATCAATTCCTAGTTCTTCTTTCATACCATCAATTTTCTCAAAAGCTGCTTGGTATGCACTATAATTTGTTAACGTTGCTGGATCAATGTCTGCTTTTTCAAGAATATCTAAGTTATATGTAATTCCATATCCCTCAACTGCGTACGGAAATCCTACAATATCTCCATTTGGACCTACATATCCAAAATCTGTATTAGATACCCACTCTTGATCACTTAAATCAAGCATGTGACTCTCCCAAGTCTCTAAATCACCTTCACCACCAAATACAAATATATCTGGCATATTTCCAGCTGAAAAGTATCCTTTAAGTGCACCATTAATGTCAACACCACCACCTAAAGATTCAATAATAACTTCCTGACCTGTTCTTTCCCCATACTGCTTTGCAAAATCTTTAAGTTGCTTATCTACTTCAATTTTGCCATTGACAATACGTATGGCTTCTCCTGTACCTTCTTGTTTAACTTCTTCTGTCTTTTCTACTTCCTTATCCACTTGTTGTGTGTTATCTTTTGTAACATCCTCTGACTTTTTACCACCACAACCTGCTAATAAAGAAATACTCATTGTACTTACAACCATTAATAATAAAAGTTTCTTTGTAATTTTCATTCTTTCACCCCATAAGTTATAATATTGTTTAGACCTTTTGCGCATAAGGTAGTTGCATAACTACATATTATCATTAAGTTATAACATTTGCAAGAACTATTTTATCTTTTTAATTCCTTTCTATACAAAACAGACATATTACAAATATGATATTTGTAATATGTCTGTTTTGTATGACTTTATTTAATTTATCTTTTTCACTGTATCTCGTATTATAAGTTTAGTTGGGAGAATAATTTTACTTTCTGTAATCGTTTCCCCTTCCATAATAGCAAGTAATGTCTTTACAGCAATTTCTCCCTTTTTAGCCACATCTTGCTGTACCGTTGTAAGACCCGGCCTTACTGTCTTTGCGTATAAGTTATCATCAAATCCCACAATAGATAAGTCTTCTGGAATATTAAATCCATTGTCTTTTAAATAATTCATAATAAGGACTGCATAATAATCTGAGGCACAACATAAAGCTGTATAATATCTTGTGAGGTCATATAGTTCTTCCAAACACGAAGATCTTTCCCCTTCTTCGTGAGATATCATAAAAAAGTCTTTATCTGTGTAAACAATTCCTGCTTCTCGTAGCGCTTTTTTATAGCCTTTAAACCTTTCACCATCAACACCATGGCAGTTGTCAGCTACAAATGCAATTTTTGTATGTCCACATTCTATTAAGTATTTTGTAATATCATAGGCTCCTTTACAATCTTCCAACCCTATATTAACATATTCTATAATATCTTTATAAAAATAACTGTCTATATATATCATCGGTTTTTTACATTTTTTTTTCATTATAAGAGAATCATCACTCAACATGCCAAACAAAATCAACCCATCCACATTCCATGTGGCTACATGTTTAACAATTTCTTTAATATCATCCGAAATATAAATCATCATAAAATACTCGCTTGAACGAACACTCCTTTCAATTGCCCCAATCACTTCACTAACATATGGATCTTTAAGGGTATTTTCATGCTTATCTTTTCTTGTCTTCATAGCAACCCCTATGATTTTGGATTTATTTTGTGCTAAATTTCTAGCTGTCATGTTAGGTACATACTCATATTTTTCAATCATTTCTTCTACTTTTTGTATTGTTGTTTTTGACACTTGACTTGTTTTTCCGTGTATCACGTTATTAATTGTTGTCATACTGACATCTAACATCTCTGCCATCTCTTTAATTGTAATCATAACTCTAAACCTCCTGTAAATCGCTATATATAAAGTATATATGGGATACTATTATGGGTCAAGACAATAAAAACGCCATAAAAAACCCAAGCTTTATTTAAAAGTTTGCTTGGGTGAAGCTGGCAATGTTACCTAAAACCAACTTTTTTATGTTATTAATATAGCAATATAGTTTAAAATAGTTCTCAATAATTTTTTTACTAAATTCGCATACTTAGGTCTAATTCTTTACGTTCTGATTCAATATGTTTTTCTACAAGCCCCATGGCCTTTGTAATATCTTTGTTTTTACAAGCTTCTAATAGGCGTCTATGGTCATCATCAGCTCTTTGGGTTCCATGGGTTAATGTGAGTTGTAGCATGGTATAACGTTGAATGGTTACAAATAAGTCTTCAATAACATTCATTAATCGTTTGTTGGCAGCTGACATATAAAGACTTTCATGAAATAACCAATTTAACCGGCTCCACTTAACTGGATCATTTTCACTCTCCATTTTTTTACACAGTATTTCTAACTTAGTAATGTGGTCATCTTTCATATTGGGAATTGACTGCTTAATAGCCCCTGTTTCTAATATGACACGAAGTTTAAAAGCATCATTCATTGCTTCTAATGATAAATTAGTTACCACAGCCCCTTTATTTCGAACACACTTAACAAGACCTTGTGCCTCTAGCTGAATAATGGCTTCTCTAACGGGTATTAAACTAACATTAAATCTATTTGCAATTTCTTCTTGCTTTAATTGTGTCCCACCTGTAATTTCACCACTGATAATTTGCTTTTTTAGGGCTTCTGAAATAGAAATTGGCATATTTCTAAAATGTGTAATTTTTTGCAAAGTACTCTTAGTCTTTTCTAAGCTCATCCTAGACCAATTTTCTAATAATGGCTTCACGGTCTCCAGGAATTAGGTCAATTACTGGTACTTCTATTAACGTGTAAGCCCCTGGTTCTTGTTTCATTGTTGCCCTGGCTGCTGATATTAGCACTTGAGAGGTTAAGGCTGGGTTATTGATGGTCATGCTGTAATTAAATAGTTGGTTTTGGGTTTTTCCAGACACACCTTTACGTTCCATGGATACCCCATGTCCCATATCTGTTAAGAGACTTACATCATCTACTTTGGTCACGATTGTCTCACTTGTAATAAAGTAAGAATCAGTCTTAATTGCCTCTTCAACGTCTTCAAAGTTAGCCCCATCTTCTAGTTCAACATAAACCATTCTACGGTGTACCCCTGTTCCAGTTGGCACCGTCATAGATAGGCCATCTTTTACGCCATCCTTAGACTTTACAACCACAGTATGTCCCATGCTCATACCTGGGCCAAAGTTGGT
>CAZLPH010000019.1:0-8602 GCA_964561345.1 uncultured Candidatus Epulonipiscium sp. | reverse complement strand
AGAACAGCCACATCTACTTTGCCAAGTTCTTTAATGCTTTTAGCCACTTTAATATGGGTTAGTTCTACTGGCTTATTGTCTATAAATCCTGGTCTTTGCTCAATAACGCCTGCTAGTTCCATGTCTGGTGCTGCTTCTACAGCTTCTAAGGCGTATTGGCCTACATTCCCATATCCTATAATTGCTACTTTTATTTTATCCATGTGACTCTCCTTTTGTCCTATTGTTTAATATTTTATAAGGTCCTTAATAACTTCTCCTGCTATGATTAATCCTGACACTGGTGGAACAAATGCCACACTGCCTGGTATCTGCTTTCTTAGGTCTGTTTTTTCCTCACTATCTAACGGTTTTATAGGCTGCTCTTTAGAGTATACCACTTTTAGAGATTCGATGTTTCGCCTTTTAAGTTCTTTGCGCATAACTTTTGCTAAGGGACACACTGATGTTGCGTAGATATCAGCTACTTCAAACTGAGTTGGATCCATCTTATTACCTGCCCCCATGGCACTTATAATAGGTATTCCCATTTGATTGGCCTGAACAATCAAATCAAGTTTTGCCGTTACCATGTCCACAGCATCCACAATATAATCATAGTCAGCAGCTAAGAGCTCAGCCCCCGTGTCTGGCAAATATAGTTTTTCAAATATGGTCACCTGGCAAGATGGGTTTATTGTAAGAACCCGGTTTTTCATGGCTTTTACCTTAGCTTGTCCTATGGTCTCCCTAGTTGCTGGGAGCTGGCGATTAATATTGGTTAAAGAAACAACATCATTGTCAATCATAACAATTTCACCAACGCCGCTGCGCACGAGTGCCTCTACAACATAAGAGCCAACGCCTCCTATACCAAAGATTGCGACCTTACTTTTTTTTAGTGTTTCAATTGCTGGTTCTCCAACTAAAAGGGCAGTCCTAGAAAATTCATGTAACATTTTATCACCTATCTCATTTATTTTTATTATAATAATAGTGCCTTTTATGGACTTTGCCACAAAAGGCACTATTATTATTCTGCTGGTGGTTGGTAAGTTATACCATAGAAGTCACAAACACCAGCCATAATTGCCTGGGCGACAGTTTGTTGATACTCTACGTTTAGCATAAGCAGTGCCTCTGGTAAATAATCCATAAATCCTGCTTCTACAAGTGTTGCTGGCATCATTGTATGCCTAAGAACATAAAAGTTTGCTGGCTTAGCCCCCCTATCGACGAGGCCTGTAAACTGAATTAGCCGGTCTAGTACATTTTGAGCTAGTATTTGGGCAATGGTACTTCCCGTATAATAAAAGGTCTCTATTCCATTAGACCTAACTTGGAATTCAAATCCAAGTACATTATAATGGATACTAACAAATACAGCCACATTTTTATTTGATGTATCAATACCTTGTGCGTTTAATTGCCTTATATAATCTAAGTAACCCGTATTTGCAATACTTGTTCTAACACTTAGAGGCGTATCATAGTCCCCAGGTGATGTTTCAAGTGTTTTAAACCCTAGGCGCTGGGCTTCTGCAACCGTAAGTGCTGCCGTCGGCTTATTAAATTGGTATTCCTGAATAACCGTCCCATCTGGAAGGGGTGGTGTCCGCTTGTTTGGCGTGGTAGAGCCGTGGCCTGCATCAATAATTACAAGGGGTACAAAGCCTAATAAGTTATAAAAATCGATCATATTTTTCCCTCACTTTATAGCATACATTCATTCTATCTTATATAGTATATGCGCTTGGGAATGTTTTGTTATACAATTTCTATATCAACCTTTAAAATATGATTTTGTAACCAGTCAAGTACAAACTCTAGCATCTCTAAAAGATAGTCTGTTTGATTATCATCTAAAGATGTAATATTAACACCATTGACCATTTCAACAAAGGTTTCATGCATGACCTTGTGAGAAAAAAACTTAGGCCACTTTATTTCTAGCATATAGGCCTCTTCTTCTGCAAAATGGAAAACCGTATAGTCTTTTAGCTCTTGGATAACCTCTAGGATCTGATCAAACTTATCAACGTCCTCGCTGATCTTAACCAGGTCGTAGATTTCTCCCGCAAGCTCAAATAATTTTTCGTGTTGTTCATCAACGGATTTTAATCCAATTTCATATTCTTTTTTCCAAACAATCATCTTGTCAACTCCATATTCTCATTCTAAACTGTTAATAAAAATACCACTTCTAAGCTTTGGCTCAAACCATGTGGATTTTGGCGGCATAAGTTCATTATTATCTGCTACTTCTATTAATTCTTGTATGGATGTCGGAAACATTGAAAAGGCAACCCCGCCATACTTATCTGCTACTTCTTCTAAGTGCTTAAGGCCCCTAATACCACCAATAAATTCAATTCTATTATCTGTTCTAGGCTCCTTAATACCAAGGACTGGGTCTAGTAAATGGTCCTGAAGAACGGAAACATCCAGAGATTCTACTATATTGTTACCCCGTATATTCTCTTTTGCCACAAGGCTATACCACTTTTTATCAAGGTACATTCCAAAACTATCTTTTACTTCTGGTTTATAGATATTATCTTCTTCTGTCACGGTAAAATCCTCGGAAACTTTAGCTAGAAACGCCTCTTTAGATAAGCCATTAAGATCATGAACCACCCTATTGTAGTCCATAATATGCAGCTCTTCCTCATCAAATGTAACAGATAAAAAGTGCTGACTCTCTGGCGTTTTTCGCTCATTTCCAACTGCCGCTGCTGCTGCTGCCCTATGATGGCCATCAGCGATATAGAGACTATCTATTTTTTCAAATTCAGCCTTCATTAAAGCACCTATATCTTCTGTCACTTTCCATACTGTATGCACAACATGATCATCTGCTGTAAAATTGTAGATTGGGTCATTATTTTTTATAACGTCCCCGATTATTTGCTTTAAGACATGATTTTTTTTATAGGCTAAGAAAATAGGACCTGTATGTGCATTACACCCATCAACATGTTTAATACGGTCGCTTTCTTTATCTGCCCTGGTATTTTCATGTTTTTTGATAATTCCCTTATTATACTCTTCTACACTAGCTAGTCCAACCACACCTCTTTGGGTAATTGTTTGATTTTGAAGTTGGTAAATATAATAACTTTCATCTGGGTCTCTTTCAAGTATGTTGTTATGGCGTAATTCTTCAAGCTTATCTTTAGCATGTTTGTATTTTATTTCACTATCTTCACTTTGGCCTTCTTTTAGGAATACTTCCGGTAGGTCTATTTGAATAAAGGCATAAGGGTTGTTTTTAACAATTTCTTTTGCTTCTTCAACACTCATTACATCATAGGGAAGGGATGCTACCTGGTCTACATACTTAGTATTTGGTCTTATTGCCGAGAACGGTTTTATTGTTGCCATTATTTTTCCTCCATTTTATATATATCATTATTAAAATCAGTGCCATTATTAATACCAAACTAATAATTAGTAAAAAACTATGCATAAAGAATTCTTGGGGCAAAATCGTAATAATTGGATCTAAAACAGGGTCAAATATCCAGTAGTCATTGCTAAATGCAATGTTATGAAATACCACAAATGCCTGATCAAAGTTAATCATGGCAAGACCTAGTATTCCTAAAGGAAGTGTTATGGTGCCTATTGCTGAATATTTTAAAAAGGTATATTGTTTATTAATAAGATTAAAAATAATACCTATTAGGCTGTAGAGCCCTAAAATATACATCCCTCTTCTTATGAGCATAAATATATTTTTTACATCAACAAAATGTATTTCGCCTTGGTCTGACATTGTAAAAGATGGCAGTTCAAGGCTTTCTATCTTTGGATCTGTTAGGTAGTGAATTAAGACATCATAATTCTCTTTGATCCTTTCCTTACTTATATGTGAATCTCTTTCTATGGATAGGTGGTTAATTTCAAAATAATATAGGCCTTTAAAAGACAATATACATAATATAGCAAAACAGATAATCGTTATACTGAGTGTCATAGGTAGGGTCCATTTAATTATTTGATTCACATTTTTCATATAAGGCTCCTTTATTTTTCTTTATACCTTAAATAATAACAAAAAGCCACTAAAATTGCTAGTGGCTTTTTGGAAGTTACTTCATTTATTAAACTTTATCTATTAAACTCTGTCTTTAGGTGCATATGATGTATGCAGTAATTCGTGAGCCTTATCACTCATTGGATGACCTAAGAACTTATCGTATAATTCAATAATAGCTGGGTTTTCATGAGACTTACGGAGCGTCTTATTACCATCTTCCGTATAAATGGCTGCTTGTCTCTTTTTAATAATTTCTGTATCACCACCGTGGTATGGTTGTCCACCACCACCGATACATCCTCCCGCACACGCCATAATTTCTATTGCGTGGAAATTCCTTGGGTTCCCACCCCTTATTTCTTCTAGAAGCTCTCTTGCATTTCCAAGGCCATGGGCAATTCCAATATTAAGGTCAAAGTCCCCTACTGGAACTGTTGCTGAACGTACACCTTCGAAACCACGTAAGGCATGGAAATCAACTTTTTCTAGTGTTTCTCCTGTTAATTTTTCGTAAGCCGTACGGGTTGCAGCCTCAATTACACCACCTGTTGTACCAAAGATAACACCGGCACCAGTTGACTCCCCAAGTGGCATGTCAAACTCTGCGTCTTCAAGAGCGTGGAAATCAATATTAGCTTGTTTAATAAGTTTTGCAAGTTCTCTTGTTGAGATAACCATATCAACGTCCTGGTTAAGTTCTTCACGGTCTGCCTCATATTTCTTAGCCAAACAAGGCATAACGGATGCCACAACAAGTTTTTCTCTTGGCACATTAATTTTCTCTGCAAAGTATGTTTTTGCAATTGCCCCAAACATTTGCATTGGGGATTTGGCTGATGATGGAATATCAAGTAGGTCTTGGAACTGGCCTTCAAAGAAGTTAACCCATGCTGGGCAACAGCTTGTAAGGATCGGCAAAGCAACATCTTTATCCCCATCTAAGAACCGTGTTAAACGGTCAATCAGCTCAGCTGATTCTTCCATAATTGTAAGGTCAGCTGCAAAGTCTGTATCAAATACATAGTCAAATCCAAGTTGTCTTAGAGCTGCTACCATTTTGCCAGTAACAAGTGTTCCTGGCTCTAATCCAAACTCTTCTCCAAGGGCAGCACGAACTGCCGGAGCTGTTTGAATCATAACAACTTTATCAGGGTTTGCAAGAGCACTAAGAACGTCTCCAGTTTGCTCTGCCTCTGTTAAAGCCCCTACTGGACATACTGCAACACATTGTCCACAGTAAGTACAAACGGATTCTGCAAGTGGCACTTCGAAAGCCGTTGATACAACTGCATCAAAGCCTCTATTAATACCTGAGAGAGCCCCTACAGTCTGTACCTCGTTACACATGGTTTCACAACGACGGCACATAATACATTTATCCATGTCCCTTACAATTGACTTGGACTTATCTTTTGGATAGGTGGATTCTTTTCCTTCAAATCTCATTTCACGTAGTCCTAGCTTACTTGCTACCTCTTGTAGGCCACAGTTGCCTGATTGCTCACAAACAAGACAGTCTTTTGGATGGTCTGAAAGCATTAATTCCATCACAACTTTACGCGCATTTAAAACACGTGGTGAATTCGTAGTTACAACCATCCCTTGTGTCACTGGCGTTGCACAAGATGGTGCTAAGTTTCTTCTTCCCTGGACTTCTACCACACAAATTCTACAAGATGCTGCTTTATTTACCATTTTTGTCTCATGCAAATCTAAATGACAAAGTGTTGGGATTTTTATGTTCAATTCCTGTGCAGCATCTAATATCGTCGTTCCCGCCGGCACTTCAAGCACTTTACCATCGATGGTAATTTTAATATCTGCCATAGTATTTACACCCCTTTAGATTATTCTTTAATAATTGCATTAAACTTACATTTATCCATACATGCACCACATTTGATACACTTTTCTTGATTTATGACATGTAATTCTTTTACTTTACCATCTATTGCATCTGTTGGGCACACTCTTGTACAAAGCGTACAACCAATACATTTATCTGTAATTTTATACTCTAGTAAAGCACCACATTGTCCTGCAGGACATTTTTGCTCTGTTACATGGGCAACATATTCATCCCAGAATGCATCTAGTGTCGACAATACGGGGTTAGCCGCTGTTTGGCCAAGTCCGCAAAGAGATGTATCTGTTATAACATGGCTAAGCTCTTTCATAAGTTCAAGATCTTCCATGGTTCCTTTACCTTCTACAATCTTATCTAACATTTCGAATAATCTTGTTGTTCCTATTCGGCATGGGGTACATTTACCACAAGATTCTTCTTGTGTAAACTCAAGATAAAATCTTGCCACTGCCGGCATACAATCATCTTCGTCCATAACAATCATACCGCCAGATCCCATCATAGACCCTTTAGCAATTAGGTTGTCAAAGTCAATTGGTGTATCAAGGTCTTTTGCTGTTAAGCAGCCACCTGATGGTCCGCCTGTTTGGACAGCTTTAAACTTTTTACCATCTTTAATACCGCCACCAATATCAAATATAACCTCGCGTAGAGTTGTCCCCATTGGCACTTCAATAAGGCCTACGTTATTTATTTTACCTGCTAAGGCAAATACTTTTGTTCCTGGTGATTCTTTTGTACCAATTGTTTTAAACCAATCAGCACCCTTTAGTAAAATAACAGGAATGTTAGCAAATGTTTCCACGTTGTTAACACTTGTTGGTTTACCCCAATAGCCACTTTCCGCTGGGAATGGTGGTTTCGTTGTTGGCTCCCCACGCTCACCTTCCATTGAATGGATAAGGGCTGTTTCTTCTCCACACACAAAGGCACCTGCACCAAATTTGATATCAATGTCAAAGTCAAATCCTGATCCCATGATATCTTTACCTAAAAGACCATACTCTCTAGCTGAATCGATTGCTAGTTGTAAGCGCTCAATGGCTAAAGGATACTCTGCTCTTATATAAACAAGCCCCTTGTCTGCCCCAATAGCAAAGCCACATACTGCCATTGCCTCAACAACTGAGTGTGGGTCCCCTTCTAAGATGGAACGGTCCATAAAGGCACCTGGATCTCCCTCGTCTGCGTTACAAATAACGTACTTTTGATCTGATTTGTTGTAATATGTATATTTCCACTTTAGACCTGCTGGAAATCCACCACCACCACGACCTCTAAGGTTGGAATCTTCTATTTCTTTAATAACACCTAGGGGCTCCATTTCTAAAATTGCCTTTCCTAGTGCCTGATAGCCATCACGTGCAATATATTCATCAATATTATGTGGGTCTACAAAACCACAGTTACGAAGTGCAACACGCATTTGCTTTTTATAGAAATCCATGTGTTTAGAGTCTTCTATTACTTCATTTGACGTTGGATCTATATAGAGTAGTCTTTCTACTGTACGGCCTTTAATAATATGTTCATTTACGAGTTCTTCTACATCCGATGGTTTAACTTCAATATAGAATGTGCTATCTGGAAGAACTTTTACAATGGGTCCTTTTTCGCAAAAACCAAAACACCCTGTTTTTAAAACTTGAACCTGGTCACTCATTCCAACTTCTGCAAGTTTCTTCTCGAAATTTTCTGCAATTATATCACTTTCTGCAGAAATACATCCTGTCCCACCACAGATTAAAATATGCATTGTATAATTTGACATGTCTCGTCCTCCTTCCTTATTCATCTAATGACTTATGCGTTGCTGGAATAATTCCATCTACCATAATGCCATTTTTTATGTGTTTTTCAATAATTTCATTTGCTTTATCAATTGTTACATTTCCATAAACAACAGGTTCTTCTCCTTGAAGCGTAACCTCTATGGTTGGTTCTGCATAGCATAAGCCCATGCATCCTACTTGTGTAATCATAACATTATTAATGCCTTGTTCTCTAAATTCATTTGACATATGGTTCATAATTTGACGGGCACCAGCTGCTATACCACAAGTTGCCATTGCTACACGTACAACAATCATTTCTTCTACCTTGTCACCGTGTTCACGTACATCTACCTTGTTTTGTACTGAATCACGTAAAGCTTTTAACTCTTCTAATGATTTTATCTTTGCCATGTTTAAATCCCCCTTACATATTATGATAATTAACCTTTATATTCAGCTAAAATTTCTCTTACTTGATCAAGCGTTGTAATTCTACCGTAGACTTTTTCTCCTACCAGAACAACAGGCGCAAGTCCACAAGCACCAACACAGCGGAGTCCATCTAGTGAGAACTTTCCATCTTCAGTTGTCTCTCCAAGGCCAATCCCTAGCTCACTTTTAAAGTAATCTGTAATCTTGCCAGCTCCCCTAACATAACAAGCAGTTCCTAAGCATATTGCTATTGGGTGGTCGCCTTTAGGCTCCATCGTGAAGAAAGAATAGAAACTAACGACCCCATATACCTTGGAAATAGGTAAATCAAGTTTCTTACCAATAAACACCTGTACTTCTCGTGGTAAATAACCAAATATCCCCTGAGCCTTATGTAACACGGCAATAAGCATGCCCTTCTTATCAGGAATTTCATTAATAAACTGCTCTAACTCTTGGTACATACTATCTGTGATTTCATTTTTGCACGTTGTACTTGACATTATT
>CAZLPH010000018.1:0-21379 GCA_964561345.1 uncultured Candidatus Epulonipiscium sp. | reverse complement strand
GGTTGTATGATTTTATATCAAGTAAAACTAAATCAGTATAATCCAGTACAGGATCGGCCTTGTCAAGTTTAATATAGCCAGATGTATCAAGACAGGTATGAATATTATTATCCTTACATTTTTTGAATAGCTCCCCAACAAAGTCAGGTTGCAATAGAGGTTCACCACCACTAACGGTGATGCCACCACCTGAGAATTGCATATAAGGTTTGTATTTTACCACGTCTTTTATGATTGTATCAACATCCATATCGTTACCCTCACCAACTTTCCAGCTATCTGGATTGTGGCAGTATTGGCATCTTAGTGGACAACCCTGTGTAAATAAGACATAACGAATTCCAGGACCATCGACGGTTCCACAAGTTTCAATTGAATGTACTTTTCCCATCATACTATACACCTCCAAAAACTGTTTACAGTTATAGTATTAGTATACCATATCTGTAAACAGCCTTGTTGTTTTCCCTTGTTGATCTAGTTACTATCTTTTGTTTAGAATCCTTTGTGGAAGGTTCTGTTAATAACGTCTAGTTGTTGTTCTCTTGTCAGCCTTATAAAGTTTACAGCATATCCAGAAACACGGATTGTAAGCTGTGGGTACTCTTCAGGGTGGTCCATTGCATCTAATAAGGTTTCACGATCAAACACGTTAATGTTAATATGATGACCATTTTGGGCAAAGTATCCATCCATAATACCAGATAAGTTTGCAACTCTTTCGTCCATATTCTTGCCAAGTGCACCTGGAATAATGGAGAATGTGTAGGAAATACCATCCTCAGCATGTTTGTATGGGATTTTAGCAACAGATGATAATGCTGCTAAAGCACCTTTTGTATCTCTACCATGCATTGGGTTTGCACCTGGTGCAAAAGGCTCCCCTGCTTTACGTCCGTCTGGTGTATTACCAGTTTTCTTTCCGTAAACAACATTAGATGTAATGGTTAAGATTGATAGTGTTGGAATAGAGTTTCTGTATGTTTTGTGTGTTCTTATCTTATTCATAAATACTTCTGTTATCATAACTGCAATATCATCAACACGATCATCATTGTTACCAAAGGCTGGGTAATCCCCTTCGATTTCATAATCAACAACTAAACCTTGGTCGTTTCTAATTGTTTTAACCTTTGCATATTTAATTGCACTTAAAGAGTCAGCAACTACAGAAAGACCAGCAATTCCTGTTGCAAAAGTACGAATAACTTCTTTATCATGAAGGGCCATTTCGATTTTTTCGTAGCAGTACTTATCGTGCATATAGTGGATTACATTAAGTGTATCAACATAGAGCTCTGATAACCAATCCATAATTTGGTCAAACTTTGCCCATACTTCATCATAGTCAAGATATTCAGATGTAATAGGTGCAAACATAGGGGCAATTTGATCACCAGTTTTTTCGTCTTTACCACCATTAATGGCATATACAAGCGCTTTACCAAGATTGGCACGTGCACCGAAGAATTGCATTTGCTTACCAATTCTCATAGCGGAAACACAACATGCAATACCGTAGTCATCACCATGGTATGGACGCATTAAATCATCATTTTCATATTGAATAGAACTTGTTTCAATCGATAACTTAGATGTAAAGTCTTTAAAGCCTTTTGGTAACTGATTAGACCATAGAACAGTTAAGTTTGGCTCTGGTGCAGGTCCAAGGTTTGTTAGTGAGTGGAGCATACGGAAACTGTTTTTTGTAACAAGTGTACGTCCATCAAGTCCCATACCACCAACTACTTCAGTTACCCAAGTTGGGTCGCCTGAGAATAATTCGTTGTATCCTGGTGTACGTAAGAAACGAACCATACGAAGTTTCATAACAAAGTGATCCATAAGTTCTTGTGCTTCACTTTCAGTTAATGTACCAGCTTTTAGGTCTCGCTCTGTATAGATATCAATAAATGTAGAGACACGTCCAAGAGACATAGCCGCACCATCTTGCTCCTTAATAGCAGCTAAGTAACCAAAGTATGTTGCTTGGATTGCTTCTTGAGCTGTTTGAGCTGGTGTTGAAATATCACAATCATAGAAAGTAGCCATTTCTTTAAGTTCTTTAAGGGATTGGATTTGCTCTGTAATTTCTTCACGCAAGCGAATTGCATCCTCTGTCATAGGTGTTATTTCAAGAGATTGTTTTTCGTTTATTTTATCTTGAATTAAGAAATCCACACCATATAAGGCAACACGTCTGTAGTCACCAATAATTCTTCCTCGTCCGTAGGCATCAGGTAAACCTGTAATAATACCAGATCGACGTGCTTTTCTCATTGCTTCAGTGTAGGCTGAGAAAACACCATCGTTATGGGTTTTACGATATTTTGTAAATGCTTCAGCAGTTTGAGGGTCTAATTCATAACCATATGACTCAAGTGCATTTTGTACTGTGCGAATACCACCATTAGGCATGATATTCCTTTTAAGAGGTGCATCAGATTGGAAACCTACAATCTTTTCAATTTCTTTGTCTAAATAACCTGCACCATGTGATACTATAGTTGACGGTATTTTAGTTTCTGCATCTAAGATTCCTTTTTTTAATTCTGTCTTTGTAAGATCTAAAACTTCCTTCCAAAGTTTCTTAGTGTTTTCAGTTGGATTAGCTAAAAATGAATCATCACCTTCATACGGTGTGTAGTTTAATTGGATAAAATCACGTACGTTTACGTTTTTGGTCCAATCACCAGCGTTGAATTCATTCCATTGTTCAAACATATTATCCATCTCCTTAAAATTTATTGTAAATAGATTGTTATATTATTAACTTCTTTATAACTATATTATATAATGTATACTGTATACACGTCAACCGGTTAAGAGAAAAAGTTTCGAATTTCCAAAAGTTTAGATACTTTTACCGTAGATACATATATGTTACCCAAATATCAGATAAAGTACACAAATATAATATTATTATAACAGGGTTTTAGTTACAAATGCGGCAAATAACCATATAGGCATATAAACTTGTATCAAAATCAAATATATATTATAATTCTAGTAGTGAAAAACAATTTAAATAGCTTATGGCTAGAATTGAGGAGTATAGAAAGGAATAATGTATGAAAAAGCCAATATATGTATTTGGCCACACAAATCCAGATACAGATTCAATATGTGCAGCTATTGCTTATACCCATTTTAAGCATGTTCAAGGATTTGAAAATGTCGTAGCAATGCGCCTGGGAAAGATAAATAAAGAAACCCGCTATGTGCTAGACTATTTTAATGTAGAAGAACCAGAGCTTTTAACAAATATTAAACCCCAAGTAGGTGATATGTCCTACTATGAGATACCACCTATCTATGTTGTAGATTCAGTAAAAAAAGCCTGGCGTGTTATGACTGAGACAGGGCATCAAATGATTCCAATTTTATATCATGACCATAAATTAGCGGGTGTTGTGTCCATATCTGACATTGCTAAGACCTATATAGGACTAACGGATGGAAGTGTTTTAAAACAAAATAAAACACCCTTTGTTAACATACTAGCAGTTTTAAGTGGGAAGACAGTCCAGGGAGACTACCCTTACGCCTATGTAGAAGGTGATGTTTACACCACAGCCTCTATAGATGAAGAACAAAAATTAACAGCTGGTGATATATTAATAACAGGTATGCAACCACATTTAAAAAAGATGGCTTTTGAATCCGGTGCTGGTTGTATTATTTTTACGGATCAAGATATGGGAAATATGGAAGATTTACAAGAATTACAAAGAGGAATCCCAAAAGATGTTAAGAGTGCTGTTATTTGCGTGCCACACTCATTCTTTAAAACAATAAAAATTATTTCTCAAAGTATTTCAGTTAAAAATGTTATGAAAACACAAAACTTAATGTATTTTCAAACAGATGAAACCTTAGAAGAGGCTCGAGATGTCATGGTAACCTCTACTCATAGCCAGTTCCCTATTGTAGATTATACAGGCCATGTAGAGGGAACAATTTCTAAACATCATTTATTAGATATTAAGAAAAAACAAGTGATTCTTGTGGACCATAATGAGATCTCTCAATCAGTTCCTGGGATTGAGCAAGCAGAAATATTAGAAATTATTGACCACCATCGTATTGCTAATCTAGATACAGGGACCCCGGTGTTTTTTAGAGCAGAGCCTGTGGGATGTACCTGTACAATAATTGGAAAGATGTATGATGAAAATAACATTATGCCGCCACCAGAGATTGCAGGAATAATGTTAAGTGCTATCTTATCAGATACCTTAATATTTCATTCCCCAACCTGTACAGATGAAGACATTCGGATTGCAAAGAAGTTATCTCAAATAGCAGGGGTAGATATCCAGCAATATGGCATGGATATGATAGCTGCAGGAACACGATTAGAAAATGTGACTCCTAGAGAGTTGCTCCATATGGACATGAAGAGATTTACATTGGGTCAGTATCATGCAGCAGTATCTCAGGTAAATACAGGAGACTATAAAACAATTTTTGATATGAAAGAAAGCATCCTAGAAGAAATGGAAACCCTTTGTATCAATGAAAACCTAGATATTAGTATCCTTATGGTGACTAACCTAATAGTAGGAGGGACTGAGTTAATTGTTGTAGGCAGTGAGAAATGGATTGCAGACCAAGCTTTTAAAATGCCAAAAGAAGAAAATAGCGTGTTCTTGGCTGAAGTCTATTCCCGAAAAAAACAAATTATTCCTAAGCTAATGAACTTTACACAAAATAAAATTTAAAATAAGGTTTGCAAAAAAGAAAAATCTATCTATAATATAGGTATACTATAATATAAGTATATAAGATAAATTTGAAGTATAGAAAAGGAGAATTAATATGGCAACTACAATTACAAAAGACATGATTATTGGAGATATCCTTCATATTGATCAAGGTTTTATTCCGCTTTTAATGGGGATGGGAATGCATTGTTTAGGATGTCCATCCTCTCAAGGTGAGACAATTGAAGAAGCGTGTATGGTACACGGCAAAGATGTTGATGAGTTTGTAGGGGAGCTTAATGAGTTTCTTGCAAACAAAGAAAAATAAATAGTAGCTATAATTTAAAATTACAAATATCCCCCTACCATTTAAATGGTAGGGGGATATTTGTAATAAGTCTTATAGATACGTTGTTAGTACCTCAATGGCCTTATCTTTGATTAATAAGGTACTGTGTTCCATAAGATATCTTTCACCAAGGGACGATGAAACATGTTTACGACCAAAATCATCTAGAACTGCTTCAAGTTGCGCGCCAGTAGTCTTGTGCATAAAGTTAGGGTGTAGGACTAAAAAATAAGTACCATTGTCTTCCTTATACACTGAGTTCATTCCGCAGTATATAGGATTAACCCTATGTCCAGCACTTGTAAGATCATCTAAAGATGAGAAAGAATAAATCAAAACAAGGTTTTTAGCTTGCTTTGGATTTTTCTTAGTAGGCGTGTTGTGCTTATGTGTATGAACCTCATCATCTTGAGACTTAAACGTTCTATGGGTAGGCCGTTCACCTAATGCTCCCAATTTGTCATCAATTTGAGCTGGGTCTTCTATTTTAGTTACAACAATCATAATACTCTCTCTTGAAAGGGGCACAGCCTCTATCATAAGGGGAATGTTTTCTGTTTCAAATCCAAATTCCTCGTATGCTTGTGTCATCATATCGCGAAATAACGCTTGGGCTTTTTGAGAACCATAAGCAAGCTCACTGATTTTAATGTCCCTAGGATTAAGATCTGAGTGACTTAGGGTAACTCTGATTTGTGTATCGTTGATTTTTTCTATTCTCATATAAATCACATCCTATCTCATAATAAATAAAACTTGCTATATCTATATTATAGTGCAACCTATGATGAACTGTAAAGAGGTTAAATAATACAAGGGCAATAATTAGGGAAAAATAGTCCAATATGCAAGATAATACATATATGTTATACTATCATAGGGAGGGATAGTATGCGAAAAAGAACCAAGCTACTGCTAATTGTTGTTGTATTTAGTATTGTAGCACTTAGTCTTTTTATAAACAAGAGGTTGCCGAATTTCAAAACCGTTATTTCGGAAGATGTTTTTGACGAATTTCACACAGGACAAACCAATATGGTTATAGGGGAGAAGCGTATTAGTTTGGTAAATCCTGTACTAATTAAAGGGGAACAGTTATACTTACCCATTGATTTTGTAGACAAACACATTACAAACAATGTATTTTGGGATGAACAGGAAAAGGTTTTGACCATAACGAATCCAAAAGAAATGACTCGTTATAAACCTGATCAAAATACTTATGAAATTAATTATGAAAAGCACAAAACAGACAAGAAGATCCTGTTAAATAATAATGTGGTATATATACCCTATGACCTACTACAAGAAAAATATAATATTATTGCAAGCTACAACAAAGAAAGCAATTTAGTCATATTAGATGATACCACCATTGATAAATTTGTGGGGATTGTAACGCGCAGGACAAGTCAGGTTCGGCTCCAACCAGATATTAAAAGTCCTATTTTAGAAACAAGTTATCAAGATGATGAAATCATGACTTATGGTAGCGAAGAAGGTTGGACCCTGGTTAGAACCTTAAGTGGCAATATTGGTTATATGAATGAGAAGCATATAGAGCACGCTAGAGAAGTAAAGAAGGAAGCTTTTAAAACCTATGAAGCCCATCCAATAAAGAATGAGATAAACGGTGATATTGTAATGGTGTGGGACCAAATAGGAAAAGGTTATAGTGTGAATTTTGATAGTCCTAAATATAAGGATATGCAAGATGTTAATGTGCTTTCCCCAACCTGGCTAGAATTTGAGGACCCTAAGGGGAATTTAACAGATAAAGGGACCCGTTCATATGTTGAAAGAGCTCATGGTAAAGGATATCAAGTATGGCCACTTCTGAGCCATAATATTTTAAATAGTAATTGGACCCATGACATATTAAGTAGTACGAAAAATAGGGACCGAGTAATAAAACAATTGATTGACTATGTTGAGACATATAATATAGATGGTATTAATATTGATATTGAAAACTTAGAACAAAAGACAGGACCTTATTGGGTGCAGTTTATGAAGGAACTATATCCTATTATGCGTGAACAAGGGATATATGTATCTACAGATGTATATGTGCCATCACCTTGGACAATACACTATAATAGGGCAGAAATTGCAAAAAGTGTGGATTACTTTGTAATAATGGCTTACGATCAACATTGGAGTGGGTCTGAAGAAGCAGGTTCTGTGGGGACATTGCCTTGGGTTAGGGAAGCTATAGAGAATACTTTAGAAGAGGTACCAGAAGAAAAGATTATATTGGGTGTGCCTTTTTATGCAAGGCTTTGGAGGGAAGATGTAGCCCTTGATGGTAGTATTAAACTATCCACTAGGGCTTTAGGAATGAGCGGCGTAAGGCAGGAACTAAAGGATAACCAAGTAACACCTTTATGGGATGAGGTACTCGGCCAATACTATGCCGAATACGAAAAAGATGGTGGTCTTTATAAAGTGTGGATGGAAGAGGAAGATTCCATAAGGGAAAGAGCTAAGCTAGTATCAAAGTATAATCTAGCTGGTATATCGGGATGGAAACTAGGACTTGAGTCGCCAGGGGCATGGCAGGTTATCCATGAAGAGCTAAAGAAATAATAAAATGCGTAACTAGATCATACTAGTTACGCATTTTATGTTTGTACATATATGAATAATGCTTTCATAATAAGAATAGAATAAAGCAAGGGGGCGAGAAAGTTGTCTGACAAAAATCTCAAAATGATACTAGGAATAGTGTCATTGATAGTAGTTGGCACGATATACTTTAAATATGCTAATAGTGCAGTAGAAACCTTTGGGCTTGCTACAGCAACTAAGACAATCATAATTGATCCAGGACATGGCGGATTTGATCCAGGCAAAGTAGGAACAACAGGGGTTCATGAGAAAGACATTAACTTAAAGATAAGCTTGAAGTTAAGAGATTATTTAGAGCAATCAGGTGCTTATGTGGTTATGACCAGAACAGAAGATATAGATTTAGATGGGGATAATACAAAGGAGTGGAAGAAGGGAGATATGATTAATAGGTCAAAAAAGGTTAATACTAGTGATGGTGATATAATGGTCAGTGTCCATCAGAATGCCTTTCCCCAATCTAATGTAAAGGGAGGCCAAGTGTTTTTTCATAAAGACTCTAAGGCAGGGAAGATATTAGCACAACATATCCAAAAAGCCATACAGACCCACGGAGATGAGGAGAATAAACGCGTTGCAAAACATAATGGGGATTACTATGTTTTACGAACAACTGAAATTCCTGCTGTTATTGTGGAGTGTGGATTTTTGACCAACCCAGAAGAAGAAAAGAAACTAAATACAGATTATTACCAAGAAAAAATGGCCTGGTCTATTTATTTAGGCATTATAGGATATTTTCAAGAAGAAGGGAGCTACCAATAATATGGTAGCTTTTTAATTGTCATAAAAATAAGTCAGGAGTATGCTATAATATAATACAAAAAGGAGTGTGTTATTAAGATGACTATTATTAAATTAACAAACACAATGGGGATAGAAGTTGAGATTTTAACATTAGGAGCAATTATTAAAAGCATAAAAACACCTGATAAAGAAGGGAAGTTTGAAAACATTCTACTGGAATACGAAGATATTAATAACTATATAGAAAACCCGGGCTATACAAATGCGTCAATTGGCCGTACAGCAGGAAGAATTCACAAAGCAGAGTTTACCATTAATGAGACAAGCTATAAGCTAGAAAAGAATGATGGAAACAATTCACTGCATGGTGGGCTTAAGGGATTTGATAAAAAGATATGGGAATCTAAAGATGTTAGTAGCAAAGACGTATCGGCAGTGGAGCTCACCACTTTTAGTCCTGATGGTGAAGAAGGATACCCAGGTAACTTAGAACTAAAAGTAACCTATAGCCTGGACAAGGACAATGTATTTACCATGTATTATGAGGCTGTGTCTGATAAAGATACTTTGTTTAATCCCACAAATCACGCCTATTTCAATTTATCAGGAGAGGCTAAGAGAACCATTGAAGACCAGGAACTGATGATCAAAGCAAAGCATGTCTGCCAATTAGATGAGGAAAATATCGTAACAGGTAAGCTATTAGCTGTTAGTGAGCATAAACCTTTTGATTTTACAAAACCTAAGGCTATTGGGAAAGATATAGGCGCAGATCATGTGCAACTAAATGGCAGAAATGGTTATGACCATCCTTGGGTTTTAGATCAAGGAGAAAGTGCCCTAACCCTATACGATGCTAAATCAGGAAGACATATGGAAATGTCAACAGATCAAAAGACGGTTGTTGTCTATAGCATGAACGAGGCTAACCCATCTAAATTTACAAATGGCAAAGCAAATGTAGCTCGCTACGGAATTACCTTTGAAACCCAAAGCTACCCTATTGGTCATAATCAATGTTACAAAGAAGATAGCTTAGTTTTAGCAAATGAAAAGTATACACAAAAGACGTCATTTAAATTTACCACGCGATAAAATACAAGCCATTACTTGGATTCCCCTCTCGATTTGTTTCATACTAACTTTGGCAATACTAAGGCGCATAGAGGTGCTATCTAAGTTATCTGGAAAAAATAATGAAGCAGGACTTATTAATATGTTATTAGCAAGAAGCTCATCACATAAGTTTTTAAGGGATATGTGTGATGTTTTTAAAGTTAACCATATATAAATACCACCGAAAGCACAAGTGTATGAAACATAAGGTGATAGATGCAGGTCAACAAGTTTGTATAATTCTATATATTTCTTCTTGTAGGCGTCCAACAAGTGCTGTTTACTAATTTCCCATGTTTTAGAGTGTAAAAAAACACCTAAGAGGGAGTCAGTAAAGTTATATGGAGGGGACGTTATGCTAAGATTGCTTAAAGTATTAGGGAGGACAGCAAAAAAATAGTGAAGACTTGGTAAATATAGTTGGCTAAAGTGTTTAAGATAAATAACATTATCGTATAAAGATTGAGAAAAAAGTGGTATGTAGGGACGATTATTTATCATAAGATCGCTAAAAATATCACTTTCTATGATATAGGCATTATAAGCCTTGGCTAAAGCCAGGAGTTTTACTTTATTATCTTCTGAATAACAGATACCAGTAGGATTTTGCAAATAAGGTGTAACATAGATGTACTGGATTTTACCTGTTTTAAGGTGTCGCTCTAGTATTGCTATATCCATACCATCATGATTGAGAGGAATCTGAAAGGTCTCTAGACCATACTGCTTGAAAATGAATGGATCCTTGCAAGGACTTTCAACGCAGATTCCAGTTCTACTAGTGAATCTAGGAAGAGATTGGATTAACTGAGGCATATTTTGGACGATTCGAATTTGCTTGGGCTTTGCTTGAATGGCTTGAGATTGCAAATAGTCAGCTATTTCTTCTAATAAGTTTTCATGCTTTGTGCCATCATAATCATAAAAAGCATCCCAGCCCATAGTTGAGAGTAGGTCACAGGTCAGTTTTTCTAAAGCCATAATAGGAAAAAGGTTATTGGGTAAAGTAATAGAGGAAAAGTTTATAAAGTCTTTATGGCTAAGAGAAAAAGGCTCTTTAACAGACTGAGTAGGTGGAAACGGAGATGGTAAAGGTGCCACGAAAGTACCACGACCAGTCTGGCCATAGGCTAAACCTCTTTGTTCTAAAATATTATAGGCTGATACAACTGTATCCCGGTTTATTTTTAGTTGTTTGGCTAAAGAGCGAATAGAGGGAAGTTTAGTTCCGCAAGAGAGTTGGCCGTTCTCTATAAATGTTGTTAGACCATTAGCCAGTTGTAAATACAATGGTGTGTGTACTGATTTGACGATTTGTATTGTGTTGAACACCGAATCCCCCCTAGTTAAATGGTTGTATCCTATATATATTCCTAAGGGGAAGAAATATAAGTAAGAAAGCAGGGAAAAAAGTGAATAAGAAGAAAAAGCTTGCTACAGCAGGCATTATAATAGGCGTTATATTACTTATGCTGGCCTGGTGGAGACGAGGCCGGGGTCCGTTAATCCTTGAAATAAAATCTACCCAATCCCACCACGATGAAATTAGTGTAGATATTCTGATTAAGAACAAGGGGGAAGACAAGCCGTATACCCCCTTACAGGCTAACGCTTCTGTTTCAGGCCAGCTAGATATGATGGCCACCTTGTTAGATGGTGATGAGGCATATACATATATGGAATATAAAATTAACGGCTTTAATTATACAACAGGGTATGCACCTTCTTATGGCGTCAGAATAGATACTGAGGGGCTTCCAGAAGGGTGGAATCAACTTTTGGTTATTGGCTATAAAGACGAAAAACTTGCAGGTGTCAAACAAGTTATTTTCAAAGTAGACAATAAGCAGGAAATAAAGCCTAGGGCAGATCGGCTAGGTAGAAGCTACGGATTAGAAGAAGTTCCGTCCTATAAGAGGGCCTATATACCAGTGTTAATGTACCATGATTTTCAGGAAGAGATTAGTAAGGAGCAAGAAAGTGCAGTGGTCCATCCAGACTTGTTTGAAGACCAGTTGAGGATACTACTAGCTAGCGGGTATACACCTATTAGCTTTAAGGATTTAGATGCATATATAAGAGGGGAGGGGGGGCTCCCATTAAAGCCCATTATTATAACGGCAGATGATGGCTATTTAAGCAATTATGAAACAGCCTTTCCAATATTGAAAAAATATAATGTACCTGCTACCTTTTTCGTGACAACAAGGTATGTCGGTGTGGATACAATGTCGCCACACTTTACATGGGATCAAGCTAAGGAAATGGAAGAAAGTGGCCTGATTGATATACAAAGCCACAGCCATGGCCATATACTCCTAAGTACGATTCCAGATGATGAAATAAGACATCAGGTAGATGTTTCTTTTGGTATTATAGAACAAAAATTAGGACGACGGGATGTAAAGGTCTTGGCCTACCCCCAATTTTATTGTAGTAATAATACAAAAGAAATCCTTGAAGAGGAGGGGGTTGACCTACAAATAACAAGATTAGCCAGGGGGCGTAAGCCAGCCACAGAGCCAACTAATGTACAACGTATCCATGTGGCCAATGATACAAGCCCAGAAGAGTTAATTAAAGCAATTAAAAAACTAACCCGGTAAATACCGGGTTAGTTTTGACATATTGAGGGAGATGTTTTATAATTATACATAGATAGTCTATGTATATAGGTGGAAAGGCGGGGTTATGGTGTTTGACAAGGGATTGGTTGGTGGAAGCACGGTTTTGCTGGTATTGTCTTTGCTTGAGGGGACGGACCGGTATGGCTATGAAATCATTAAGGAACTTGAAATTCGTTCGGAGGATGCTTTTAGGCTTAAGGAGGGGAGTTTGTATCCTGTTTTGCATAAGCTTGAGAATAATGGCTATGTGGAATCTTATAAGGAAAAAGGAGATAGGGGAAGAGAGCGTAAGTATTATAAGATTACCAAAAAGGGAACAAAGCAGCTGTCAAAGGAAAAAGAGAAGTGGAAGATGTTTACCCTATCTGTTAACAAGGTTATTGGTGGTGAGTCATATGCCACTATTTAAAGTCCATGAGTTTTTGAATGATGTCCTATTCTATGTTAAATTTCCTTTTGGTAAAGATGATATTAGATTAGAATTAGAAAATCATATACTGGACAAAATAGAGGACTATGAGGAAGAGGGATATGATAAGGAAACAGCAGAGCAGTTGGCTATAAATGATATGGGAGATTCTGAAGAAATTGGTAGGCAGCTTAATAAGGAGCACAATCCTTTTTGGGGATGGGCATTAATTACAACAAACATTTTACTGGGCATTTTCATAGTAATGAGCGTTTTTATTGTGATAGTTCCCTTGCTAGGGAGTATGTTTGTAAAAAGCCCAGTGAGTGAAATTCCTAAGGAAAATATCCTTTATCAAATAGACATAGATGAAACCATTAAAATAGATGATAAGGTTATTCATTTTACAACTATAATTTATGAAAAAAATGACGATATGAATATTTTCTATGAATACTATGATACCCGCTTATGGGGAACAGGCTGGAGCGTTGGCGGCCTTGGGGACATAAGGGATAACCTAGGAAATACCTACTTTGCAGGGTCAAGTAGTAGAAATGGTGGCATTAGGAGTAAAGCTAGGAGAACTGTAGAGGGCTTTTCAAAAGAGGCAGAGACACTAATCATAGATTATGACTTCTATAATAGAAAACAGACAGTAGAAATACCACTTAAAGCAGGTGATGATAGTGATTAAAGGCAGAAAGATTTTTAGAAACCTAGTAATAATAGTTTTTTTAGCCCTATTACTTATAAATAGGTCAGGCCTGTATTTAACACCCTTAGGGGCTCATGAAAGTTCAGAGCGCAGCATACACTACGGCCCATCAGAAGTTGCACATGTGGAAAGCTTTAAAGGGGGTAAATATATACTTGCCAAATATGACAAATGGATTTCATGTAATACAGTAAAGAAGGAATTATTCTTTTTTTGGCGCTTTGGTAGCCAAGTAACTGGTGTTGAGAATAATACTTCTAAAGGGATTACCTATAGTTGGGGAATGTCTGATGATCGTTCTAAGGTTTACGGTATAATCAATGATAAGCGTATAAAAAAGGTGGAAATTACCTTAGTAAATAATGAAAGTTTTGAAGAAACTGAGTTCTATGATGATATGTTTTTATTTACATGGGATTATGATAAGATGGAGGAATACTATCTTAAAGAAATTAAAGGATATGATTCGAACCATAAGGTGGTTTTTCAAGATGAAACCCTTTATTAAGGGGGAGTTGCCGGAAAATCTCCTGCTAGATAGGGAGATCAGCCTAATCCCACGGAAAGTTACTAAGCCACACTAGTGGCACCTCCCCTGAAATCTGGGGGTTTCTCATGCAAGCATTCGGCGCAATGGTTGTGAGTAGGTATCCCAGCGAGTCTCCTTTGGCTCCCAAGCCAAGAGAGGCGAGTCGTGATATCTACTCACAACCCAATGCGGCATCAACCTACCCTAATAAATCCCCAAATATCATCGCCTATATTTTTTGAGGATCCTAATGTCTTCGCCGAATACAGGTAATATCTCGTAATTTCCAAGGATTCTAGAGACAATACGATCAGAGTATTGCTCCTTAATCTCTTCTAGTGATAGGTTTGTTGAGATAATTGTAGGTTTTTGATTAAGAACCCTAGTGTTAATGGCATTAAATAACTCCGGTCCTGTAAAGGAAGTTATGAACTCAGTTCCTAAATCGTCTATGATTAAAAGTTCCACAGTTAGTAAAGTATTTAGCATTTCTTTGGAGAACTCCTCCATATCTTCCCGGTGAAATCTAGCAGTCTCAAAGAGTTGAAACAGCTGGACTGCGGGCAGGTAAAGAACCGTTTTACCCTGATCTAGAAGGTCTTTTGCAATGCAGTTACATAAAAATGTTTTACCAAGACCTGTGTCCCCATAAAATAAGATGTTTTTAAATGATTGGTCAAAGTCATGGGCAAAGTGAACAGAGACTTGGTACAAATGCTCCATATTCTTCCTAGGAGATCGGCCAAATTTTTTATCTACTTCTTCTGAGTAGTAGTTAAAATCAAAGGTATCAAAGTTTTCATAGTCTAAAATGTGCTTTAAATTAGATTGCTCATAGGCCACATTAATAAGAGATTGATTAAGGCAAGTACAATGCTCAGTTCCGATGTATCCTGTATCTTTACACTTATCACAATCATAGTGAAGCTCTAAATAATCTTCAGGATAATCATTCTTTACCAGAAGGTCTTGTTTTTGTTTTATAAGAGCTTGATTTTCTTCTTGGAATTTAGTAATTAGCTCAGAAGTATCAGCCTTTGGATCAAAAGCAGCTTTAGCTAATTTCACACCAATAGAGGACATTTCACTATCGATGTGAGCAATTCGTGGAATGGCGGTGTGTATGTGCTCCACACGCCTAGCTTGCTCTTTAGTGGATTCTAGTCTTTTTTTATCGTACATCCTAATAAGTTGTTTATATTGTTGTTTTTTTGAGATCATATATTATTCACCCCCACGTAGTAAACGTTTCATTCTGTCATTTTCTAATTTTTCAAGTTCCGTAAAGTCCCAATTTCTACCTTGCATACTATTAAAAGCAGTCTTTTTAATAGGGCTTCTATTATTGGTACCCCGTTTAGGTGTTTGTGACTGTTTGCTAGCAAAGGCAGCATCTAATTTCTCGATATCTTCTAAAGAAGTTACTTTGTTATCATGCCATGATGTAAAGATTCTATCTAAGTAATTCAATGAAGGATTTTTTGTCTGGGCAGATGTACGGCGACAACCCTCTAGGATTATTTCCATACTTAGCTTATAGGTATTTAGCCATTTGCTAATAAATTCTTTTTGTACTTGAGTTATATTTTGGGTACCAAGGCCCACCTCGGACAGTATTTTAAAGTAAGTTTTATCTGTGTCAGAGCGCATTTGGGCTTGGGCTAGGGTGTTAACACCATCATTGAGCCAGGCAATAGCCGTTTTCTCAATATATCGCATACTGGTATGTCCCTTAGTAGAGCAGTGATCAAGCAAGTACTCAATAAGATTAAGTGGCATATGTAGCCAGTCATATAGGCCAAATAGTATTTGCTGATCAGCAGATGAAAGTAATCTACCGAGGGATTTCTCAGCCATTTTATACAATTCTTGAACCTGAGAATCTTGTAAGTAAATAGAAAGCTCAGAAGGGCTGTAGTTAGGTCTGGTTTGTTGAATATAGGGCATAGCCTTAGTTGGCATTTTATCTTTTTTGATTTCTGTTTTTTTAACCTTTGGGACGGCTGCATTTTCTGGGTTAGTAGATGAAGAGGGGGAAGCTAAGGAAAAGGAAACTTCGAACTCTTCTTCTGATAGAGCATTAAAAGTAATAATATTTTTAGATTGCCAATACTCTAGGGCAGAAATAAATTCAGACGAGAGCATTGACAGTAAAGCAGCAGTATCTTCTATGGTAAGTAGGTCAGTATGCTCATAATAGGCAGTTAGCAAATAAAGGTAGACTTTTACATAGCCACCCATTGCATGAGGCATATAATCATGTATAAACCAAGATGGAACAGATATAGAAGATGAATGTTTGTCGCTAGTAAGTTTCAATGTTGCCATAAATACATCTCCTTTAAGTGTGTTTATTTAGCCCCCAATAGTGGGGGAAGTGTTAACAAAAGCCTGTGGATAGAATTGTGGATAGTGTGGATAACTAATTTCCTAATAGGTCATCAGCAATCATATTAATGTTTCCAGCACCCATAGTAATGATTAAATCACCTGGAACACAGTGCTCTAGTAGATGTGTTGTAATATCATCAAAATTATCAATATAGAGGGCAGTTCTCCCCAAATTGTGGATTGATTCTACCAGATCTTGTGAATGGATATCCCCAGGGTCTTTTTCCCGAGCGGCATAGATATCAGAAATAATAATTTCGTCGGCTAGAGAAAGTGAATTTGCAAACTTATCTAAAAATATCTTCATTCTTGTATAGGTATGAGGCTGGAATATGCACCATATCTTATTGTGTGGGCGTTTTTTTGCCACTTCAAGTGTTACTTTAACCTCTGTTGGGTGATGGGCGTAATCATCTATGATTGTAATGCCTTTAAGGACACCTTTAACCTCGAATCTTTGGTGGGTACCACCATAAGAGCTGAATCCTTCAATCCAGTGTACTAGGTCGAGTCCGATATAGTTAGCGGAGGCACAGATAGAAAGTGCATTATAAACATTATGCTCACCTGGTACTTTTAAAGAAATCTGACCGAGAGAGTTTCCCTTGTGGATAAGATCAAAAGATGCAAAAGCATTTTCATCGTAAGTGATATTAGCAGCATACCATGTATCCTTAGGGTCTAGTCCAAAGGTTTCGATTTGGCAATTGAGTCCTTGTGTAAAAGAATCTAAATCAGCAATAGAACCGTTCATAATTAAGATGCCATCTTTCGGTATTAATTGGGCGAACTTATAGAAAGACTCTCTTATCTGATGGATATCTTTAAAATAATCCATATGGTCTTCTTCTATATTTAGGATAACGCCCACTTTAGGGTAAAAGTTAAGAAAGCTATCACAGTATTCGCAGGCTTCTGTTAAGAAGTACTCGCTTTGACCAATGCGAATATTCCCAGCAATAGAGTCTAGTATACCACCTACTGTGATAGTCGGATCAACATCAGCGGCTAAGAGTACATTAGAGAGCATAGATGTGGTGGTGGTTTTACCATGAGTTCCGGCAATACAAATAGGGTAATCATAATTGTTCATAAGCTGGCCTAAGAATTCTGCCCTTGTGAGAGAGGGGATATCCTTATTCCGTGCAGCTAAAAGTTCAGGATTGTCTGCAGCAATAGCAGCTGTATGAACAACTAAATCAATATCATCTGTAATATTTCCACTACTGTGGCCACAAAAAACTGTTATACCTAAGCCCTGCAGCAGCTTGGTTGTTTTAGTTGTGTTCATATCAGAGCCACTAACGTTGAATCCATTTGTTTGCATGATTTGTGCAAGGCCGCTCATGCTAATGCCACCAATACCTATAAAGTGAATTTTTTGCTTTGAATTTTTAAAATCTATATAAAACATAAACATCGTCCCTTTCAGTACCGAGTTGTTATTTAAAGTAACCTTATTTTATATTATACGATATATAAGGGGATGTAAAGCAGTGGTGGGTACATATATTTGTTAAATTACTTTTAATTATCCCAACTACTATGTATAATGTAAGATATAGGTATTTGAAAGGGGCCAAGTGATGAGAAAGGTTCAAAAAACGGAGCGTATTGCAACCATTGTAAATGTATTGACTGAGAATCCAAATAAGATATTTACCCTGACTTATTTTTGTGACATATTTAAATGTGTTAAATCTACAATTAGTGAGGATATAGATGGGATAAAAGGGGTCTTCAAATTAAATGACCTAGGAACCATTGAAACAATCTCTGGGGCAGCAGGAGGGGTATATTATAACCCCCTTATGACAACTGACCAAATGTTGGAGTTTACGGCAGAGTTGTGTGAACGATTAAATGACCCGGGGCGTATTATTCCGGGTGGTTATCTGTATACCAACGATTTGCTCTATTGTCCGAGCACCTGTTCCAAAATAGGAAATGCACTAGCCAGTCTTTTTGCTAACATTGAAATAGATTATGTTATTACTGTAGAGACAAAAGGAATCCCCATTGCAATGATGACGGCTAGGGTGCTCAATAAACCCATGGTAGTTGTACGCAACAAAAGCAAGTTAACAGATGGAACGGTTATTTATATGAACTATATGTCAAGTAGTGGTCATGTCATTAAAACCATGTGTCTTTCCACCAAGGCGGTTAAAAAAGGATCCAAAGTTTTATTTATTGATGATTTTATGAAGGCGGGTGGAACAGCTAAGGGCATTATAGAATTAATGCAAGAGTTTGAGTCTGAAGTAGTAGGGGTTGGTGTGTTAATGGCTACTAAGGCGCCAACGGAAAAGCTTTACCATAGTTATAAATCCCTGTTACTACTTAATGAAATAGACGAAAAAGAAAAAAAGGTATACATTAAAACAGCGCTAAAGCAGCAAAACATGGAATAGTTAGAATTCCGTGCTTTGTTGCTTTTTTTAAAAAATTAATGGTAATTATAGTAAATATATGGTAATATTAAAGTATGCTTAAGATTACATGAATATTTGGACAATATTCGGACAATTTATAAGGAGGGACATATGGCTAATAAAGAAGTTGTTGCGATGTTACTGGCAGGTGGACAAGGTAGTAGGCTAGGGATTTTAACAAAAAAGGTAGCTAAACCAGCAGTTATGTATGGTGGTAAGTATCGTATTATAGATTTTCCCTTAAGTAATTGTATTAACTCAGGGATTGATACCGTCGGGGTTCTTACTCAGTATGAACATTTATTATTGACAAAACACATAGGTATTGGTATACCCTGGGATTTAGACCGTAGAAGTGGGGGGGTAACAGTCCTTTCACCTTATCAAGGTGAGAAAGAAGGGACATGGTACTCAGGAACTGCAAATGCAATTTTCCAAAATATCCGCTATATAGAAAACCAAAACCCCAAATACGTCTTGATTTTATCAGGAGACCATATTTATAAAATGGATTACAGTAAAATGTTATCAGAACATAAAAAAAATAATGCTGATGCAACAATAGCTGTATTAGAAGTTCCCATAGAAGAAGCCTTCCAGTTTGGTATTATGAATACGGATGAAGAGGGGCGTATCGTTGAATTTGAGGAAAAGCCAGAAAACCCTAAGAGTAACCTTGCTTCAATGGGAATTTATATATTTAACTGGGAGACCCTAAGAGAGGCTCTCATTAAAAGTAATGAAGTTCATGAAAATAGTGACTTTGGTAAACATATTATACCAGAGATGATTGACAAGGAAATGAGAGTATATTCCTATACATTCCATGATTACTGGAAAGACGTAGGGACGGTAGATGCCTATTGGCAAGCTAATATGGAGCTAACGAACACGGTGCCAGAGTTTAATTTATATGACGAGTTTTGGAAGATTTACACAAATCTAGACCATCAACCACCTCAATTTGTGAGTGAAGGTGCAAGGCTCGAGTACTCCTTGATTTCAGAGGGAAGTGAGATTTATGGAGAAATCTATAATTCTGTTATAGGGCCTAACGTTAGAATTGGAAAAGGTAGTGTTATTAGAGATTCGATTATTATGGCAGGTACTGTTATTAAAGAAGATACACAAATAAATCATAGTATTGTGGCTGAACAATCAGTGGTTGGTGTGGGGTGCAAAATAGGATTTGGAGACAATATACCTCATGCAACAAAACCCCATATTTATTCAACAGGAATAAGTGTTATTGGAGATGAAACAATCATTCCAGATGGTATTACCATAGGGAAGAATTGTGAAATAAGTGGTATTACCAAAATATCATCTTATGAAAATGGACACCTACAAAGCGGCCAATCCTTAATTGTAGAGGAGGGGATAATATGAAAGCCATAGGAATTATTTTAGCAGGTGGGAAATACCACGGACTCGGAACCCTAGTAGAAAAGCGTAATACAGCAGCAATACCTATTGGAAGTTGCTATCGTACAGTGGATTTTGCCCTAAGTAATATGAGTAACTCTGGTATCAAAAAGGTTGCAGTTATTGCGCAGCATAACACAAGGTCTCTGACAGACCACCTATCATCTTCAAAATGGTGGGATTTAGGTCGAAAAAAAGGTGGTTTGTTTTTATTCACACCAGACATGAGCAGTAGTACATCTTTTGGTTTTAGGGGGACTGGTGATGCTATCTACCAAAATATTTCTTTTCTAAAAAGAAGTAATGAACCTTATGTTATTGTAGCTGGTGGGGAACAAATTAACCGGATCGATTATAGAGAACTTATTGCATACCACCAAGAAAAAGGGGCAGATATTACAATTGTTTCTAAAGAAATGACAGGAGAAGATGTTAAAAGTTATGGTGTCTTGGAACTTGATGAAGACAACAGAATGCTGAACTTTGAAGAAAAACCTTTTGAACCACAACATAGCACAGTATCTTTAGGGACCTATATTATTTCAAGAGACCTTCTTATAACCTTGCTAGAGGAGATACACAACGAAGGACGATATAGCATTGTAAATGATATCCTTATTCGTTATCGCAAAAAGCTAAAGATTTATGCCTATGTCTTCGAAGGTTATTGGAGAAGCATAAGAACAATGGAAGAGTATTATAATGTAAGTATGGAGTTTTTGGAGGAAGATGTACGAGAATTGTTTTTTAAAACTAAACCGTATTTCTACACCAAAATAAAAGATGAGGCGCCGGCTAAGTTTAATTATGGCTCTAAAGTAACAAGGAGCTTGTTAGGCGGGGGGGTTATTAGTAACGGAACAGTTGATAACTCTGTCTTATTTAGGAAAGTATATGTGGGAGATCAGGCTATAATACGTAACTCAATTGTTATGGAGAACACAACCATCGGGAGAAATTGTATTATTGAATATGCAATTATAGATAAGAATGTGGTCGTTTCTGATAACCAAGTAATTGTAGGAACTAGGGACAAGTTAGCCATTATATCAAAAGATACAATTAAATAAACAGTGCTTATACAAAGAATTAGTAGAGAGTATTGTGAAAGTATTGATTGTTGAGTGAAAGTAATATATAATACTGATTAAATACGCAATTCTAAATAAACAAGGATTCGAATTATAATTGAATTCACAACACGTCACAGGAGGGTATACATGGATATCACAGATATTAGAGTTAGAAAGATCAACAAAGAGGGGAAAATGAAAGCAGTTGTATCAGTAACTTTTG
>CAZLPH010000017.1:2038-22042 GCA_964561345.1 uncultured Candidatus Epulonipiscium sp. | reverse complement strand
TAAGCACGCCGCCAGCGTTCATCCTGAGCCAGGATCAAACTCTCATATTTAAATAATGAGCTTGTGACTCGAATTTTTATCACTGACGTGATCTTGATTGATTTCTCGCTCAAGTTTGTTTCTTGTTAGAATTGTTTCATGTGTTAGTCTCTCGCATCAAAGCCCCAAAGCTTGATTTGATTGACTGAATTCTTGCTGTTGCTATTTTGTTTTCAAAGTTCAAATTAATCGTTATTGATTTGTTTTGCGTCACTTGTTTCTTTCCTGACGACTTCTATAATACTACTACATTCTTTTGTTGTTGTCAACACTTATTTACATTCTTTTTAATTTATGTCATTTTGTTTAGTTTCTGTAAAATATGGAACGTGTTTCTTTTGCAACAAAATCAATAATACCATTTAGAAATCACCTTGTCAATGAAATTCGACATTTTTCTTTATTTTTTTAAGAAGCTTCCTTATAAAGGCCTTATTTACTAGCTCACTGTCACAACATAAGAACTCCCCATAGGCCGGTTACGCCTAAGATTAGCAGTATATTCTTCTTACTTAATGCTGCCCAAATAGAAAAAATAAGTGGAACAATCCCTAACCACTGTATTGCCCCATTTCCTATGAAAGCTGACTTTCCAAGGGGTACTAGTGCTGAAATAATTAATCCAATCACGACTGCTTTCAAGCCATCCATGATACTTTGCACCCAGGCTGCCTCACTGTATTTAGCAAAAAACTTTATAATAAACATAACTAAAACAAAGCCTGGTAATAAAATAGCTAAGGTCGCAACAATGGCTCCTAATAAGCCCCCTACATTATAACCAACATAAGTTGCTACATTAATAACGATTGGCCCTGGTGTAATTTGAGACAGGGCAATCATATCTCCAAACTGCTCTAATGTAAGCCAGTGATTGTCCACATTGATTTTTTGTATATATGAAATAACACCAAATCCCCCGCCATAAGATAATAATCCAATCTGCAAAAACTCCCATGCTAATTTAATAAGTTCCATCTTTTCCTCCTAGCCCTCTGTTGGACTTCCCATCTTATCGTTCAATAACCCAATTCCCCCACCTATTATAAACAGAATGATAGGACTAATATCAGTAAATACAAACACAAATAATGATAGAACACTCAAAATGATGTAGGTTTTTTTCCATTTCATAACTGATCCCATCCTATAGGCCGCGTTGATAATTAGCCCTAAAACACCAATGCGAATACCCTTAAAAGCATTCTGCATAATTGGATTTTCTAAAAAGGGTCTTAAAAAGATAGCAATTGCAATGATTGAAAAAAACGCCGGCAAAACACCAGCTAGGACGGCTACGACTGCCCCTATCTTCCCCCTAAGTTGATGACCAATGAAAGCTGCCACATGGGCTGATATTGCTCCCGGCATAGATTGGCTCACAGTGACATAATCCAACATCTCTTCTTGTGTAATCCATTGTTTTTTATCGACTATATAATTTTGCATAATAGGTATACCGCCAGGGCCACCACCTATTGTAACGGTTCCTATAATTAGAAATGTGTAAAATATTTCTCCCATTGATATTTTTTTCATTATAATCCTACCTTATTGTTTGTGACTTTTTATATTATCATTCTTTTTATTATAAGCTCCTTTTATGATCAACGCAAGAAATTGCATCCTAAAAATATAACTTTCAAAATAACTTATATCAAAAAAACAGATATATCTATCCATTTAAGGAGATATATCTGTTTTAAAATCCTTTATTTTATTTGATTTTACTACTCACAAGTTTTAAGTCTAGCATATTAATCTCATTATCATTATTAATATCCACATAGCTTATTTTATTCCACTGATCTTGGGTCATATGAATTTTGGACTCCCCATAATAATAAGAAAGCTCTGCTAGGTCTATTAGATCTACCGCTCCGTCTTTATTTAAATCAAGAGACCGGTAGCCTACAGTAACTGTTGCCTGGCAGTTAAAATCAGTTCCTTTTACAGTTCCATTAACAACAAATGTTCCTAGCTTCCCATATGCAGACCCAGGAACTTCATCCCATATAACAGGTGCCGTTCCAGTCTCACCACTAACATATGTTACGGTGACTTTATCTGGCATACTAGGCTGCTCATTAATAATAGCATCTATCTTTTGGGATTTAGCAGATACAATTATTTGCTCCTCCCCTGGAAGTGGTCCTGTTTTTACTAAGATAATATCATCAATATGCCCCCAATACCCCCCAGCTCCGCTTACATTAATACTGACAAGACATGTCCCACTATTCACAATTATATTCTCACTAATGACTTGTTTCCACTGCCGCCATCCATCATTTTGAAAAGTATCTAATACAATACTTTGATCTGTGGTTTTAATTGATAGATTAATACTGCCTTCTATATCACTAGCACCCTCAGACCATACTGTAAGCTTATAATGGCCATTAGACAAGCCTGTCACTTCTTGGCTTAAAGTAAACTCAAAGTTACTTTGCCCGTAATAGTTTAGTGAATGGGCACCTGTCTTAGGTTCCTTATCATCTGATATGACCTTATCATCTCCATGCGGTTCAGTGAAACTCGTCTTTACCTCCCAATTATTGAGGTCATCTTCAAAACTAGAATTAAGCAAGACGTTACCCGGCACCTGCGCAAAAGCTGTAACTTGCAAGCTAGCTAAAACCAGACCTAGGACCAATAATTTTGATAATTCCCTTGTTATTTTCTTCATATTATATACCCCCTACTTAATATTTAGTCTCTTATAAACCAGTGCCACTGCCTCAGCCTTACTTAAAGTCTCTTTAGGCATCATCTTTAGGGCACCTTCTATGCCATTTCCGTGGACAATTCCTTCATTAACAGCACGCGCAATACTATCCACAGCATACTCAGAAATATCCTCCCTATCTAGGAATCTTATTAAGATATGCTCAGAGTCCGGATTTGTTGTGGTTTCTCCTACTTCTAAAGTTCTTTCTATGATAATAATGGCATCTTGCCTTGTTAATTCTTTGCTTGGCTCAAGCTTATTATCCCCAGTTCCTATAGCTATCCCCAACTCTTTGGCTATTCCTAGATTCTTAGCATAATAAGTATCATCACCAACATCTGCAAAATTAGACCCGGCCTTGGCACTTAATCCTAATGCACTAATAATCATATCGTAGAACTCACCTCTGCCTATCTTTTCTTCTGGGTGGTACTCATCTTTGTAGCTATCTCTAATAACACCTCTCGAAGCTAGAACCTCAATGGATTTCTTTGCCCATTTTTGCCTATCTAGATCAGTAAATGTTCTGTAATCATACCCTACCAAATACTGGCTAAAATGTGCTGTTTTAAAGATCATTTGTTGGGTTTCTTCATCATAGCTTGCATTTGGCACCTTAATGAATTCTCCTTGTGTATCAATGTAGTAAATAACAAGATGCTCTAGATTCTCTTTTTCCTCTTTTTCAGGTGTGTAGTTCACTGCCACTTCTACTTGGGCACTTTCATTTTTCCACGAAAGAACTTTTCCACCTGCTAATACCTCAAGTTCTATCATCGGTTTGTTCTTTCTTGTTTTATCTTCAACAATCTTAGTCTTAAGACTAATTTGTTGAAGATTTGTTTTTTGGTTATTGAACATTGTGTTCGGAAGCGTTACTGTTCCAAAAGGAAGCTTTAGCTTAATTTTCTTATCTAACACCTTAGACTGTAATATCTCCCCTGGCAGTTCTAAGGAAAATGATTGGATGCCCTCTTGATTAGGCATCTCAATAATAATTTCCTTAATCTCTTTTTCTTTTTTCTCTATTTTATTAAATTCTTCTTCTAGTTTAGCCCCATCTACCTTGGCTAATAAGTTTCCTGTCTTTTTATCTAATTTATGACTACTTATAAACTCACTCACCTTAGGTGACGCCTCTTTATTAGGCCCACCACTGGAAGTTGACGAAGAACTATTTCCTGAGTCATCACCTTCTGTTTCTTCTGGTTTCACTGGTTTTTCTGGGTCCACTGGCTTCTCTGGTTCTACTGGTTTCACCGGGTCCACTGGGTCCTCTGGATCCTCCGGCTCGGCAGGCGCGTCTAGCACTAACTTAACATTATATGAAGGTAAGTTCGCAACATGCATTATCTGCCCTTTAGGCGCTGAACTTAGCTGAATACTTTGGGCCTCAATCTTTCCTTCTGCTGCTAGCTTTATATCCTTCGCCTTGAATTTTAATACAAACAAATCCTCTTCTTCAATACCTTTTGTATGAGCTGTTATAATTCTTACTTTTCCTTCTTCTCTCATTTCTTCTGCAATGATTGTATTAGAATCCCTTGCTGTAACCTCTATTAACTCAAACAAAGTAGCATCATATTTAATCCTAGTGTCTCCTGCATATGCTGTATCTATAAGACTACCCACGCTAATTGCAACATCAAACAAGGCCCCTGGCTTTATAGATTCTGGCCCTTCTATAAGGCCTTTGGTATCATCCTTGATTAATACAAAATCATCAATCCAACCCCATGAGTCTGCTTTTTCATTAATGTCCATTCCAATGGTTACTTTCCCATCAACTACTTGGATATCTTTTAATTCATATTCATTCCAGTTGTTCCACCCCTTAGTGATTGCTTTTGCTGCATATCTAATTCCCCCACTTTCTGCAAAAAGTGTTGTGGCAGATTCTCCTTCACTCTCTCCCATTAGCCATGCTTTTAATACATAGCTTCCATCTTCAATGCCAGTCACTTCTTGTTTAAGTATTGATCTAAAGTCTGAGCTTGACCAATAGTTCATGGCACTGCTTCCTGTATGAACATTTCCTGGTTCTTCCTTTACATTTAGCGGAGAGCCTACATTACTAGAAACAACCCAAGGATCTAAATTGTCACTTTCAAACCCTGGATTTTTTACCAGGTTTTTAGTCCCTTTTACCGTTATATGAGCTGTGATATTATAGCCATTTACAAGACCATTAATAGCGTATTTCCCTGGAAGGTCAAACTTAGTCTCATCTGTTTCTTCCCAGTTCACTCGTGCTTTTCTAAAAGCCCCATCACTGTAAGTTACATCTACTTCTTCAGGAAGTTCTAATCCATTTCCAGATTCAATGGATAGGACAATGTCCTTGGCTGAAACGACTATAGGGTCAATAAATTCATTGGCCGGATCTGATACAAGATTAAATACATTTAGTGATGGCAAAGCTTGTCCGTACTGATCAAACATCGCTTGATTTTCCCACCCACTACCTTCTCCTGTTAACCATCCTGCTCCTTCTACGGGAATCCATGCTGGTTCCCAATAAAATATCCCACGACCTTTATTGTCTGGTACTTTCACCACAGCCTCCATAACTTCTTTCATGGCAGTAGCTTGCCCCTGAACCGAAGCCCGGTAACCCCCTTTTTCTTCTGCAGCTGCATCAAAATTATTTCCAGTCATATCAAAGTTTTCTAATGTATAACCATAGGCTGTTTCTGCTACAATAACGTCTTTATCATACCTTTGGCTAATGGTATCTAAGTTATCTTGTAGATCATTTAAAGTGCCGTGCCAAAATGAATAGAAGGAAGCCCCGATGATATCATAATCAATATTGGCATTTGTAAAAGCGTCAAAAGCATGAATAAATGTTCCCTTACTTCCCCCTTCAGCTAAATGAAGCATAATCTCTATATTAGAATCTACATCTCTCACTGCTTGGGTTCCTTGTTTCAAAAGATTAATAAACCTAGTCGATGTAACACCTTTCCCGTCAGGCCACACCATCCCCCCATTAATCTCATTGCCTACTTGAACCATCTCTGGCAGCGTTCCCTGAGCCTTCATTTTTTCTAAAGTTGTTTTTGTGTAATCATAAAGGGCGTTTTCTAAATCCGCACCAGTTAAATCTTCCCAGGCTTTTGGTTTATACTGCTTTCCAGGATCTGCCCAAAAGTCACTGTAGTGAAAATCCAGTAACACCTTTAATCCTAATGCTTGTGCTCTTTTAGAAATAGCAATGGTCCGCTCTAAATCATTTGTCCCCCCACCAATGGCGCCTAAAACCTTTTCACCATTTGTGGTTACTTTGTCTGACCACGCCACATCATAGGGATCATTCCAAAGTCTTAACCTGACCCAATTAACCCCACTATCCTTTAAAATTTTCAATAAATCTTCAACTTCGCCCTTGTCATTTTTGTACTTGCCACCCTTTTCCTCTATTTCATAAAGCATGGAAATATCTGCCCCTTTAATAAAATCATCAGACATATTTTCAATTGGATTAACATGAAACGCCTGATCCGATGCTTGAACTGACGCAGGTGTAAACGAACCTGCTACCATAGCCAACACCATCATCCATCCCATTATTCTCTTCTTTTTATTCGGCATATTAAGCCCCCCTATACGCTAAAATTATTGATATATGTTTTTTATAAAACTAAAGACAAATTCCCCGTGAAATTTGTCTTTAGTTATTCTTGCTACTTACTAGGTCTTTTTAGTACCCTAACATCATATGGCTTAAGAATAATCTCATTTTCTATTTTCTCATTAGAGACACTATCTGTGTAATCTTGATCATCTAAAGAGATTGTCTGGTCTTGGTTTATAAAACTCATTATATATATATAATCTGTTTCCCCTACTGTTCTAATTTGGGCCGTGACACCTTCCGGAAGATGTGTTTTAATAACCGGCCTAATATTACCTTCTTTGACTAATTCATTGTAAAACTGGTAATGAAAAGCATCGCTTGATCTTGCGGCCATATAATAAGCTTTTCCTTCTCCAAACTTATTAACCGTCAAGGCAGGTCTTCCTTTGTAAAAATCAGATTCATACTGTGCTAAGGCCACCGCCCCTTTAAGATGAATTAAATCACATAGCTCTTTAACTTCAAAGCTACCCCTTAAGCCTAGCTGATTTCCTTCTAAATAAGCAATTTGATTTGAATCATGATCATATAATCCGTCTATTTCTTCTGACCAAATGCCTAATACATCTTTTAATGGACCTGGAAATCCACCTAAAAAGCATAGGTCTGTCTCATTAACAATCCCGCTCCAATAAGTCGTTACAAATTGGCCCCCGGTTTGAACAAACCTTTCTATTTTTTCTGCAATTCCTGCTCTTAGCATATAAAGCATTGGTGCAACCACAATTTTATAAGCCGATAAGTCGCATTCCATATCGACAAAATCTACTGAGATTCCCATTTCCCAAAAGGCTTTATAATGAGACTGAACTGTTTCTTTATACTTCATCCCTATATTTCTTGGGCCCTGTGAGTCATTAATAGCCCACATGTTTTCCCAGTCAAAGATAATCGCAACTTCTGGTTTTGTTTCACCCTTGGAAGAGCCTGATATATCTTGTAAGAACTGACCCACTTCCTTAACATCTTGAAATACTCTTGTATCACTTTCTCCGTAATGATCAACAACTGCCCCGTGGAGCTTTTCTGATGACCCCATGCTTTTTCGCCACTGGAAGTATTGCACTGAATCGGATCCATGAGCAATTGCCTGAAGGGACGATAACTTATGCATCCCTGGCTTTTTCAGCTTACTAACACTTTGCCAATTTGTACTGCTTGGGGCACTTTCCATGAGTAGGAAAGGCTGCTTTTTAATTGAGCGCATAATATCGTGGAACATAGCTGTATCAACACCAATATCACCATCTGGCTTTTTGTGCCAAGTCGGATATGAGTCCCACGAAACAATATCAATATGGTCTTTGAACTTGAAATAGTTGAGGCCATCATAGTAATACATCATGTTAATGGTAACAGGTAATTCTGGTGTAAAGACTCTGACACTTTCTGTTTCATGATTCATAAAGTCAATGGTTCTGTCTGTAACAAATCGTTTCCAGTCAATGTTAAGACCATGAACACCCATTTCTCCGTGTGGCGCTGGACTCTCTACTTGTTCCCAATTTGTATAACGATGACTCCAAAATGTGGTCCACCAAGCCTTGTTCAGGGCTTCTAAGCTGCCGTACTTATCTTGTAGCCATTTTCTAAATTCTGACTGGCACAGTGGACAATGACATTCTCCGCCGTACTCATTAGATAAATGCCACATAAGAATGGCTGGATGATCAGCAAAGCGCTCAGCTAATTTCCCATTGATCTGGGCAATTTTTTCCCTATAGACTGGCGATGTATAGCAATGGTTATGCCTAGCTCCAAATAAGTTTCTTACTCTATTTCTCTCCACTCTTAGTACTTCTGGGTACTTCTGGGCAAGCCATGTAGGTCTTGCCGCACTAGGTGTTGAAAGAATGGTGTAAATCCCATTTGCGTACATTTTATCAATAATTTCTTCTAACCAATCTAGGTCATAGACGCCTTCTGTTGGCTCTAGCATGGACCAGGAAAACATCCCCACACTCATGACATTACAATTTGCCTCTTTCATAAGGGCAATATCCTTTTTTAGAATTTCAGGATAGTCCAGCCACTGCTCCGGGTTATAGTCCGCTCCGTGTAACAACATCTTGTAGTTTGCTTTTTTCAACATTATATCATTCTCCTCTCTTATTTAACTGAACCTACTACGCCTTCAACAAAATTCTTCTGCATTAAGAAAAATACTAATGTTGTAGGAATGGTTATAATAATAATTGCAACCATGATGATGCCATAATCCGGGCTATAGCCAGATGCAAAACTGGATACAATCAATGGTAGTGTTTTTTTATCTGAACTTTGAAGTGCAATCAAAGGCCACAAGAAACTGTTCCAATAACTCATAAATGTAATGATTGCAGCCGCTGCATAAGTGGATTTCATGGTTGGGATATAGATCCTAAAGAAGGCCTGCACCTCATTAAGACCATCTACTCTAGCCGCTTCTAGAATATCAATAGGAAAGGCCTTTGTATTTTGTCTAAAGAAAAATATCAAAAATGCCGTTGATAAGCTTGGTAAGACAACAGCTATAGATGTATCTAGTAGCCCTATACTACTGAAAATTTTAAAGAGGGGAATCATAATAGCTGCAAATGGCACCATCATAGATAACATCAGTACACTTAAGACTTGGTCCCTAGCTTTTGACTTAAATATTTCAAACCCATAACCTGCCATAGAGCACAGTAGCAAGGCTATAATAGTTCCCAAAATAGCTATCTTAACTGACATCCAAAGGGCAAGTCCTATGTTGGCTCCTGCAAATAGATTTTCCACATTGGCAATAAAGTGTGTTCCAAAACTCACTTTTCCCTTGATAATATCCACAGATTTATTGGTTGCCCCAATAACCATCCACGCAAAAGGGAAAAGAGAGATAAAAGCTGCAATACTTAAAAATACATAAACAAATACTTTTCCTACTTTACTCATTACTATCACCTGCTACTTTAAATTGTATAAATGCTAATACGGCTACCATAAATACGATTGCATAAGAAACTGTGGCTGCATAACCAAAATTCGGCGTATAGGCAAAGGACAAATTATAGATATACTGAGATATGGTCATTGTCGCATTACCTGGCCCACCTCCTGTTATATTTACCACTTCATCAAATAATTGTAAGGTTCCATTGGTAGATAATATGGTTGTAAATAATATAATGGGTTTTAATAATGGAACGGTTATTAAAGTAAATTGCTTTATCTTAGAAGCACCATCAATCTCTGCTGCTTCATAAACACTCCTATCAATATTTTGCATGGCTGCAAGATAAAACATCATATTATAGCCCGTCCATCGCCATGTAATTGCTAGAATAATAACTACTTTAGCCCAAAAAGGATCTAATAACCACGGTATGGGCTGACTGATCATAGATACACTCATTAAAAACTTATTGATAATCCCATCTAATGAAAACAAACTTTTAAATAAGACTGAATAAGCTACTAAAGAGGTAACACATGGTAAGAAAATTGCCGTTCTAAAAAAACCTCTAAATTTCAATTCAGGAAGATTTAACATATTGGCTAAAACAAGTCCTAAAAATAACATCATAGGCACTTGGACAAGCAAATAAATAAGGGTGTTTTTTATGGCATCACGAAACATTGGGTCTGAAAATAAACGTTTGTAATTGCCTAGTCCATTAAATTCATAAACAATACCAATTCCCTTTTGGGTGGAAAGGTACAATGATTGAATCATTGGGTAAAAACTAAATAAGATGATTAGTATCGTTGGAACAAGAATAAATATCCAACCGTTTATATTATATGATTTTTGTAATGAATATTTCTTTTTCTCTTTCACTTAAACCCTCCTTAAAACTTTTAAAAAAGGTTATTAAATGAATTTTTTTATTCACTTAATAACCTCTTGTTCTCTTACTGTACTAATTGTTCAAATAGCTTCTGGGCAGCCTCTAAAGATGCATCTATGTCCGCCCCTTGAATAATGCCTGGCAGTTCATTTTTAAGGGCATCTTTTGCTTCTTGAGTATACATGCCAAGGGTGATCCCCGGAACCTGGGTTGACCAGTTAGCAAAATCTTCATAGATCTTTTGTCCACCAAAGAAGTCATCTTCTTTTGCATAAGCTGGTGTATCAAATGCTGGAATATATGAGCCTACCCCACCATTGGTTTCTAGGAATCCTTCATAGAATTCACTGCTGCCACCGATTGTACTTACTAAGAAATCAATAGCCGCGTCTTTGTTTTCAGATGATTCCATAACAAACCAACTAGACCCACCTTCATTTGAAGCGTTAACGCCGCCATCTATATCAAGCCTCGGTGTTGGTGCAACTCCCCACTGGCCACTTTGTGATGCTTCATCCATAATACTTGCAATCTGCCAAACACCTGATACAACTGTCGCTACCTCACCTGCGTTAAAGCTACCAACAAATTCACTCCAACCTGTGACAGGCTTGGATATACCTGAATCAACAAACGCTTTGTAGAGTCTTATTGTTTCTGTCATAGCTGGGTTTCCTACAAAGTCACCTTCATTATCAGGCGTAATATACCAAGATCCTGCTGATTGAAGCATAACTGATGTAAGTGCCTCTTCGTTAGGATTAATCGTCATCATATGAATACCTAGTTTTTCTTTAATTACTTTCCCAATTTCAATGTATTCATCCCAGGTAATGTTCTCTAAATCTTCAGGTGTAAAACCTGCTTGTTCTAAGTAATCTCTTCTATAGAACATTCCCGTTACACCAATATCAAATGGCACGCCGTATAACTGGTCTTCTACTAATAAAATATCTGTTTTATACTGCGAAAACTGGCTAACATCTAGTTTTCCTGTAAAATCAGCAAATGCACCCGGATAAGATTTTACAAATTTTTGTATGTTCGAGTCATTCACTAAAATAATATCAGGCAATCCCTTTGTTACACCTGATGCTAAGTTTGTATTAAGCTTTTGCTCTAGATCAATCTTCCCCATATCAACAATCTCTAATTTCACATTAGGATTTTCTTTTTGATAAATAGCTTCTGCTTGCTGCAGTGCTGCTCCGTTAAAAGACGGGTCCCAACACCATGCTGTTAATGTTACCTCTTCTTCAGCAGTTGCCTTATCATTATCTTTTGAAACTTCCTCACCAGTTTGTGATTTATCAGTCGTTTCTGCCTTGCTTCCACATCCTACAAACGAGAACGCCACTACACCCGCTAACATAATTGAAAAAATCTTTTTCATACTTAATTTCCTCCTTGGATACTTCTTTTGTATACATTTTAAGTTTTACCACCAATGCTTCGCTACTACAACTTAACTTTATCACAATATCCTAGATATTTATGATAAAATATTAGGCAATATTAATACTTTTTAGGTGTCTATGATTTAACAACTGTTTTCTTAGTATTCTTTTGAGAAAATGATAGTTTTTGTGCTTCTATTCTTGCCTCGTCAATGCAAACTCTCTAATCTTAGCAAATACAGGTGGTGACTCTATTTCAATTCCCACCCATACTTTCCCTTCCCCAACAATAATATTAGACAGCTCATAAGTCATCCAGTCTTCATCTGTGGGATATATGACCTTCTCCATCTTCTTATTTTGGTGGTCTGCGAACAACCTTACATCTACACCCGTGGTATTGGTTCCTCGGTATTGTACGTGCAACTTATAAGTTCCTGCTTCTAGTTTATCTACCTGTGCTCTCATTTTTAACTTAAAGTTAACTGGGCTCTCTACATAAGTATAGTAAACTGGCGGCGCAGGAAAAGGATTGATAAACTCAGGGTGACGCTCTACTTTTACCCTGTCATCCTCGCAAGTTACCTCCCAGCCTTCCATGCCATTTTCAAAGCTTGGGTTCAAAATAAAATTATAGTTTTCTTCAAGCTCTTCAACCATATCAACTTCTATATAAACCCTTTGGTCAATCTCAGCAATTCTTCCTTCAATAGTTACTGGCCCTAGCTTTTTATCATCACAATCATCCCATACCACAGGCAACCACCTATAGCTTCCATTATAATATAAAACCTTAATCTCTTTTGGAAGCTGTAGGTCGCTTCCTATAAGCATCCTTATCTTTTCAGGATGATAGATCTTTGCAACTGTATTTAGTAGCTTAGTCCTGTCAAACTTAAAGCTCTCTAGGGCTGGCATAGCAATCCCCTTTTCATCAAACACGCCCATATTACTGCACCAACCACCCTCTCCCGGGCTAGGAACAACAACCGGTTCCCAGTAATAAATACCAAGCCCCATCTCTGACTCCACAGAAGCCGTTATAGACATAACTAAATCCATAACCTTTTTCTGCCCTTCCTTTGTTGCAGGAAATCCAATAATCTTTTCCTGTTGGTCTCCAACAAAACCATCCTCTTCCAGCCGCCATGGATGGGCTGTTTCAGCTACAATAATTGGCTTATTATAACGTTCAACCAATTTCTCCATGGTATCTTTAAATTCTACAAAAGTACCATGCCAAAAAGGGTAATATGAAATCCCAATAATATCAAATTCTTCTAACCCAGCACTTATGATAGCATCAAACCAGTCGCGAAGATAAAAAAACCGCCCCCCTTGGTCCAGATGAATCACCACTTTCACATCATTACTTGTATCCACATCTCTGACAGCCCTAATTCCCGCGTTAACTAATTCTGCTAAATTATCAAAATGGGGCACTTCACCATCTGGAAATAGCATGCCACTTCTTATTTCATTTCCGATTTGAACCATCTCAGGAAAGACATCTTCTTCCTTCATTCGGACCAGGACATCTTTGGTAAAATCATAGACTGCTTGCTTAAGCTCTTGAAAATCAAGTTCCAACCACGCCCTAGGCTTTTCTTGCTTACCCGGATCTGCCCACCAATCAGAATAGTGAAAATCTAGGAAGAAGCTCATTCCATGCTGTTTTATTGTTTTAGCTAATGCAATTGTCTGTTCTAAATCACAGTAACCGCCTGATTCTGCAACGTTTTTTGGCTCATTCCAAATACGTAGCCTAATAGAATTAACACCATTTTCCTTAAGTAGTTCAAAAACATCTCGCTCATTTTCTTCTTTATCTAGAAATCTAGCACCACGATCTAACATTTCTGGCAAAAAAGAAATATCCATGCCTTTTATAAAAGCCATATTAGCACCCACCTATCATTTTTTATATATGTTTTATAACAATAGAGACTACCGAACACATATTAATGAGCTTCAATAGTCTCTATTACTAATACTTAATCTTATTTTTTGCCCTCTGCATATTCTTCAGTCTGTCTTATAAATTCATAATAAATCTTTTCAATTCCTGCATTATCTAGTTGTTTTTTAAGTTCTGCAATAGCCGTATCTACGTCTCCTGCCATTCCTGCCACAACTGGGTCGTAATACTGAGTGATAATTGAACTCACTGCTGCCATTTCAGACGTTACATTAGCGCTATCAAAAGCAAATCCTTCATAAATATGCGGTTCCTTAATATTCGCATTCCAACGGTCTAAAATCTCTATTTCTTTCAGATCTACATGGGTTGGGTTTTCATTGTAGCGAATACGCTTAATATCTGCATTGGTCCATCCCCAGTTACAGTTAGAGTCAATACCAAAATCTCCACTTTTATCTGTTTCTTCAAACTGATCATCACCTACTGCGGTCCAGTGAACACCTTCAACACCAAAGACACTAAGGTCGTTGATCTCTGGATTTGTATAGAATTCATTAAGTACCATCATTGCTCTCTCTTTATTTTTACTAGCAGCATTAATTGCCACACCATTATTAATATATGAGTTTGGAGCCTTTGGCACATCAGGGACGATATCTACTAACGTCGCTTTCCATTCCGGATGTTCTTCATTAGCTTTTTTAGCAAATCTTCCTGTAGAGCCTATATTCCACGCCATAGCTGCTGCTGAACCTTGCAAGAAAGCATCTTCTCTTTCTTGTACTGTTGCTAAAGAGTCTTTGGACCAGAAACCTTGATCAAAATAATCCTTCATGTTTATAGCATAGTCTCTAAACATGTCTGTATCGATTAGGTAGTTCACTGAAAGATCTTCAGGTGTTTGTGTATTATAATAGAAAAGTTCTGCCGGTGATCCTTGAGTAATAGTAAGACCATTCACATCGAAGAACTGATAAATCATCCCTGCCCTACTTCCCAGGGGAGAAATACCGGTTTCATCCTTATCAGCAGCGACCTTTTCAAAAAATGCCATTAACGCATCATAACCAGCAATCTCTGAGTAGCCGTATTTTTCCATAAGGTCTCCGCGAACTGCAAAGATTTCTGTCCCGAATTCATTCTGGTAATTAGGAACCATATATGCATTCCCATTAATAGTTGCCTGGTCCCATGCCACTTCAGGCACAACATCATAAATACCAGAGGCATATTTTTTGACAAAATCAGCTGATAAAGGATGGAATCCGCCCATTGCTGCCGTATCTTCATAATGTCCCCAAGTAGATGCTGTAAATATTAAATCAAAATCTTCTCCCCCAGAAAATAATAATGAATACTTTGTATCATGCTCTGCCCAAGAAAGAAACTGAACATCAACTGTTGTATTTATCTTTTCTTTTAACTTTTTATTAATTTCATCATAAACCATATCAAAATCTTTTGATCTTTCCCCTAGCAAGTACATGGTAAGCTCCACTGGCTCTGAAAGATCAATCTCATCGTTACCTGCTTTTTGTGTCTCCTGAGTCACATCTTTAGAAACTTCTAACACTTCCTTTTTTTCTGTCTTACTTGAACCACATCCTGCTAGTAATGATGTTACGATTGCCCCTGCCATCATAAATGTAATAATTCTTTTTCTCATAATATCCTCCCTTAAATAAATGTTTGTTTTATATCAATCCATATGGATTCATATCACCCTTTGACAGCCCCAATTGTAATTCCTTGTACAAAATACTTCTGCACAAATGGGTATAACAAAATAATAGGACCAATAACAACAACTGTAAGCGCCATCTTTAACGTCTGTGTTGGCATACTCATAGCAGCCAAAGCGCCACCACCTGCCCCAGATTCCAATATCCGTTTATAGGCTTCTATATTATTAACCTGCTTATATAGGAAGTATTGTAGTGGTTGCATATTTTCATTTGATATATATAACATGGCATTATACCAATCATTCCAGTATGCCAAAGCTATGAAAAGCCCTACTGTAGCTAATGCCGGCTTAATCATAGGCACGATGACTTGAAACAATATTTTAAATTCACCTGCACCATCAATCTTAGCCGCCTCAACTAAAGAATCAGGAATAGCCATAATATAACTCTTCATAATCAAAAGGTTAAATACGTTAAATAATAAAGGTAATAAAAGCACGGCATAAGTATTTTTTAGGTGTAGGAATTTGGTAATTAAGATGTAGGAAGGCACCAAGCCCCCATTAAAGAGCGTTGTAAAATAAAAGAAAAACGAAAACTTATTCCGCCACTCAAAATCTTTTCTTGATAAAACATAAGCTGTCATGGTTTGAAGTAATAAACCAAGTAAAGTCCCTATCATTGTAATGCCTATGGTTACACCGTAAGCACCAATTACAATCATTGGATCCTTAAAAACAGTTTCATAAGCAGCAAAGGTAAACTCTTGTGGCCACAGGCTAAAACCATTACTTGCAATGGCAGATTCTGATGAAAAAGAGGCCGCAATGACCATGATAAATGGAATAACACACATTAAGCCAATCGATCCCGTTACAAAATAAGATAAAAAAGATAATAGCTTTGCATCTCTACCTTGTTTGATTTGTATTGGTTTATTTTTCTTAGTATTCATATTCTCTCCCCCTTTAGAACAAGCTATATTCTTCGTCATACATTTTCACAAACTTATTGACAAGTAAGATTGTCACAAAACAAAGTACTGACTGGTAAAATCCTGCTGCTGCCGACATGCCAAAATCATTATTACTAATTAATGCCCTAAAAGTAAATGTATCAATGACATCCGTGTAGTTAAAGAGCACACCATTGCTTCCGACCAAATTATAGAACATGTCAAAGTTCCCTCTAAAGATACTCCCAACTGCTAAAAGAGTCATAATGATGATTGTTGGCATCATTAGGGGTATGGTTATTTTGAAAATCCGCTTAAAGACACCAGCACCATCAATGTAGGCCGCTTCGTAGATAGATGAATCTATTCCCATAATGGCTGCTAAAAATATGACAGAGCCATATCCAATGTTCTTCCATGCGCCAAATAGGGTTAAAATCATAGGCCACATATACCCAGTAGTATAAAAGTTAATCTTTGTGCCACCCATCTTTGTAATAAGACTATTAATAAAACCATAATCAAAACTTAGTAAATTAAATGAGATAACTGATACAACTACCCAAGATATAAAGTAGGGTAAAAACATTAGTGATTGAGACACTTTTCTAAAATACTTATTCTTCATTTCTGTTAGAAATATTGCAACTGCTATTTGAAGCACCGTGTTAAATGTAATAAATAATAAATTATACAAAACTGTGTTTCTGGTTACCAAGGCAGCTTGCCCTGATTTAAAAAAGAACTCAAAGTTTTTCAGACCATTCCACGGGCTATTAAAAACACCACCCGCATAACTATACTTCTTAAAGGCCAACACAATACCCGCCATAGGTAAGTAAGCAAATACTAGGGTATAGGCCACTGCTGGAAGTAACATCAGTAAAAACACCCTATTCTTTTTTAATTTTTTTAGAAAACTAACCTTATTTATTCCACCCATTAAACATCCCCCCATTTTTGTTCATTTTGTTTTTTTGATAAACTGTCCTATATTTCCAACTTACTTTACCCCTCCCTAAGGGTATACCTTGTTGGTTTTTTAACATTTACAAGCTCTAATACCTTTTGATATGTTAACTTTAACAGATTATCCCTCTTTTTTATGGTAAAATATTAGTCACTATTGATAATCTTTAGGTGCTTATAAATTACCATTTTTTCAATTAGCAATAATTTTATATAATGATACATTTTAGTTATTTTGTTTTTTTACATGATAAATGTATTATAATAGTACTAGAAGGAGGACTTATAAATGCAAAACTTTTGTAGAATTTTAATAATAGATGATGAAAGTATACTCAGACATGGACTCAAACATCTTTGTAATTGGGAGGAGGAACAATTTTGCATTGCAGGAGAGGCTTCTAATGGTGAGGAAGCACTAGAAATGATCGAAAAAGTTAAACCACATATTATTGTTACTGATGTCGTCATGCCTATAATAGACGGGATAGAACTCTCTAAAATCGTACATACCCTATACCCTGACATCAAAATTATTGTTTTAAGTAGCTTTAGCGAATTTGACTATGTAAGAGAAAGCTTCAAACATGGTGCTTACGACTATCTCTTAAAAGCAACCTTAACCTCTTCTAACTTATTGGAAATCCTAAAAAAAGTACGCGCAGAAACATCTTGGAATAACGATAATAACCCCGTACTAGAGAATACAATTAATATAACTAGCATCCTCAAAGAACTTTTTAACAAACAAATAACTTCTGATAACCTTGATATGGATGCACTTAGTCATTATTTTACACGCTCTCATTTTATACTTTTAGCATGTAATTTAGACTTCATAGACTATGGCACAAGTATTTCTATGGACGAATTAAAAGAAAGTATCTCTAAACTATCTAGCTATTACTTAGCACCACACATCTGCGCTAATGTGTTTTTTGAAAACAACTATATTCTTCTTATTAACTTTGATGAGGACACTCCTATAAAAGTAGATGTAGATAAGTTTATCCATAATCTAAGGCGTTCTTCTTTACCCGTGCCCCTTGTTTCTAGCAATAACTTTAAAGGCATTGAAAATATACAGAAAACATACTGGCAAGTAACAGAACTTTTACCTAAGGTATTTTATTTTCATGAACACCATCTTGTTTCTGTTAATACTTTGCTAAAATCTAGCGAAGCGCCTCGCTTTGATTTGAATTTATTTAAAAGCCACATAAAGGATCAAAACTTCGAAATGGCTTATGACAACTTAAAGATTTATTTTAATCTGGTCAAGGACAATTTAGCCCTAGATGATTATAGCTTAAAGAGATTCTGCCAAAACATTGTTTATACCACATTAAATATCTTTGAAGAACTAGGGTTTGATGTTGCCCATATTAATAACTCTAAAATTAGGCTATTTAAAGAAATCGATTTTGCTATTTCTTTAAATGACTTGGAAAAAAGTGTTTTCAATATCTTGGATCAAATATCTAGCTCTATTGAAGCTCAGGCACAAGAAAATAACTCTGTTTTAATTACTCAGATCAAACAGTATGTAGAGGCTAATTACAGCCGTGATATTTCTCTTACTGATATTTCTGAAAACCTTCATATTAATTATTACTATATGTCATCCTATTTTAAAGCTCACACCAATGAGAATTTAAGTAGCTATATTAATAAAGTAAAGGTTGAAAAAGCTAAGATTCTTTTAAATGATAAGACCATCCCCATTGCCCACGTTAGTGAAATGGTTGGTTTTGCTGAACATAATTATTTCTCCAGAGTCTTTAAAAAATACACCAAACTGACCCCTACAGCATATAGACGAAAGGTTATGAGAACATGAATAAATACGATAGTATTTTTTCCAAACTTTTAGGACTTAGTATTGCCCTTACAATAGCCGTCTCATTTATTATTGCAACCTCATCTACAATGATTGCCGAGAAGCTTTTGCTCAATCAAGTGATTAATACATCCTCTATTAATCTTAATTATGTAGAAAACGGTTTGCTTGAATACAATAGCGAAGTGGTCCTAACAATGTACAAAGTCACCTCTAGTCAGGCCTTTAAAAACTATCTTACTATTCCTGTTTTAAATACCACCCAGCACTTTGGCCTTGTATGTGATCTAGGTACATTTCTAGATGCCAATAATGCGGATTTAGCCCCCAAAGGAGCCTATCTCCGCATTAGTGGTAATAACTCTATGTACTATACAAGTAATAGTTTAAGTTGGGAAAAGGAAATGGATAATGTTGTCGAAGATTATATGACCGTTAACGGTGGCATCCCTAACAAAATACTGTATCACAATAACACCTACTCTTTTAAAGAAAAATTCCCTTACCAAAATAGTGTTTTTGCAACAAAACCTCTAGTGGATACCTACACCCAACAAATGTATGGATATGTACTCGTTATGATTGATGAGAGAATTCTACACCAAATGTATAGTCAGTATATAAACCCCGGTATGTCTATTTCCATCATCGCTTCTAACGGTTCTATATGGTCTAGCAGTAACCGAGAAACCATTGGTAAAATAGATCTTCCATTATTAAATCACGCAAAAGACATGGTCAATAACAAGCTGACTTCTACTCAACTTGTTAAAGATACCAAACAATATACTGTCCTTGCCCAATATCTACCCTTTTATGATGCCTACATCGTACAAGAAATAGATAAATCCGTTGCCTTTAGTGAGTTTTATTCTCTTAAGTATTTTATCTTTGGAATTTTACTTGTTGTGCTTTTTATAACTGTTATTACTGTTTATTTTATTTCACGCAAAATAACCAAACCATTAATCCACATGGTAGATGTTATGGGTAATCTAACAGGGAAAAACCT
>CAZLPH010000017.1:0-1938 GCA_964561345.1 uncultured Candidatus Epulonipiscium sp. | reverse complement strand
ACAATTGGTACAACCGATGAAATGATTACTTTAGAAAAAGAAATCGAAAATCTTCATTATTATGTCTATATCAATCAAATGCGATACGGGGAACGTATCAAAGTAGATTTTAACGTCCCAGAAGAATATTTAGATACTTATATTCCCAAACTAACCATTCAACCTTTTGTTGAAAATGCTTTTTTCCATGCTTTTACAGATACCCAGTCTGGGAATATTAATATCTTTATTCGCGGCAAGGAAGACGACCTGATCATCGAGGTCATTGATAATGGTACTGGTATTCTCCCTAGCCAGGTAGATAAACTTACAGCCAATAAAAGAAACCACGTAACAGGTATAGGCATTCGTAATGTTGATGAAAGGTTAAAAATGCTTTATGGGAAAGATTATGGTATTGAAATTCAAAGTGATTTAGGGTTTGGAACCAGCATCATTATTACCATTCCAAAGTCCTTATCATAGAACACAAAGTTGCCCTTATAGCATTTATGCTATAAGGGCAACTTTGTGTTTTCTTAATTATTATTGTGGTTATTATCATGCAAGGTTTGATCAATCACAATGCACATAGCTAACAAAAGCCCTTCGTCTTCACCTGGCGATATCTCAACAGAATAAGTATCCCTAAAGGCAAAAAATGCTTTATCCACCCTTGCAACAACTACCCCTTCTTTTAGTATCCTAAAATTGTAAGCAAAAAAATTCCCCTCTACTGTATAGGAACCCGACTCGCTCTCAATATCAAATCTTGGTTTAAAAAAAGTAAATCCTTTCTTAACAATAGCGACCCGTCTACCTTTTTCAAAAAGATGATACTCAGGTAGCAGCCTAAATAACTTTTGTTCAATATAAACCTGTTCTTGATTATTCATATCATAGATCCTAAGTTTGTCCCCAAAAGCAAATAACTTACCTTGTACCTGATAGGCTGGTCTGTTATTCTCATCATGAATAACAAAAGAATCTGCAAAGCTAAGTATTTTTTGTTTAACAATAAATCTCATTGTTACCTCCCATCTTACCTGGTTGCTTTTACCTCTGTCCATATTCTATCATATATCTTAACAACATCTGATGGATCAGTAAAAACTTCTAGCGCATCTGTGATTGCTTCTGCTGGGTAGGCGACCTCACTACTGGCTTCTTCCGGTGGCAGTAGATCTCTTGCTTCTTCTATAGGGGTAGAGTAACCAATATACTCTGCATTAGTGGCTGAAATATCTGCCCGGCATAAGAAGTCTATATACTTTTCTGCCCCTTCCTTATTTTTAGCCCCTTTTGGAATGACCATTCCATCAACCCAGTAGTTACTGCCTTCTTTGGGAATGACATATTCTAGGTCTGGGTTTTCTCTCATCATATAAACAGCGTCTCCTGACCAAGCAACCATCATAGCCGCTTCTTCATTGATCAGCTTATCTTTCCCTTCATCTCCAACATAAGCAAGGACAAGTGGTTTTTGCTTAATCAATTCTTGTTTAGCCGCCTCAAGTTCCCCTTCATCTCTGGTATTCATATCATAACCTAGTTTTTTTAGAGCAACCATAATAGAGTCTCTTTGGCTATCCATCATTAGGATTTGTTTTGCATAGGCCTCATTCCATAGAATATCCCAGCTATCAACCGGGTCTGTTACCATGGTCTTATTATAGAGAATACCAACTGTCCCCCACATATAAGGAATAGAGTACTCATCCGTGGGGTCATATTGCATCCCAATAAATCGATGGTCCACATTCTTATAATTTGGAACATTACTCATATTAATCTTTTCTGCCAACTCATTTTTAATCATCTTTTCAATCATATAGTCAGATGGGAAGGCAACATCATAAGTTGAGCCACCTGCTGATAGGTCAACGTACATATCTTCATTGGTAGCAAATGTTTTGTAGTTTACTTTGATTCCTGTTTCTTTTGTAAACTGGGCATTAA
>CAZLPH010000016.1:22083-22972 GCA_964561345.1 uncultured Candidatus Epulonipiscium sp. | reverse complement strand
TTTGACAAAATTATAACAGAAGGAATCTCTTATGCACTATAACATTTCCTTTTAGCACAATCTAATGTATACTTATTGTAGTGACTTATTAATATATGATAATTAAACCCTTAGGATGTGACAATATATATGAACCTGGAATACCTTGAATCATTTTATATGACTGTCAAATATAATAGTATCTCTAAAGCAGCTAGTGTTTTACACCTTAGTCAACCTGGTCTTAGTGGCCAACTTAAGAGCTTGGAAAACGAGCTTGGTGCCACCCTCCTTATCCGGAGCAATAAGGGTGTTGAGTTAACGGAAGAAGGGACTGTTGTCTTTAATTACGCCGAGACTTTGCTCTCTATCCAAGGCAACATAAAAAGAGACTTGGTCAATTTAAACAAAGAGGCCCCCAAGCTCATGATCAGCGCTTGTAAGAGTGTGGGAGAGTACGCCCTTCCTTGCAGCCTTTTCACCTTTAAAGATGTCCACGAAGAAGTAGCCATACATATGGATGTGATTAACTCCAGTAAGGTCATTGAGAAATTACAAGACCATACCATTAATCTTGGTATTATACAGTATGACTTTGCTATAGAAGATATGACGCTCCAAGCTATTATATCTGATGAACTCGTCTTGGTTGGCAATAGGCTTTTATCCCCCTCTAATATTTCCCTTGATGACTTGAAGAAACTTCCACTTATTTTGCGAGAAGAAAAGTCGGGCACACGGGCTCTTATGAAAAAGGCTCTGGAGAAGAAACATATTCTTATAGAAGACTTAAATATTGTCTATGATTTAAACTCCCCAGAAGCCATTAAATCTTCTATTGCATCAGGAAAAGGCTTTTCTTTTTTACCCCGAATCGTTGTTGCCCAGGAGCTAAAAAATAAATCCTTGA
>CAZLPH010000016.1:0-22073 GCA_964561345.1 uncultured Candidatus Epulonipiscium sp. | reverse complement strand
GAAAATTATTCAAGTGGAAAACTTAAAAATTGATTTTTCATATTACCTGGCAACACGGAAAAACTATGTTCTAACAGAGTATGAAGAACTCTTTGCAAATTTCATTATTTCTAATAAAAGAGGGTTTTGCTAACACAAAAAGCATTGATAATGATATCAATGCTTTTTTTATAGGATAAAACGGACTAATACCTTAATTCCCACCCCTGTGCCGAGTAAAATAAAGACAGCAAAAATCCATCCATGTAAGGAAAATGAGGGTATGGCATTAAAAAACGAGCCGATATTACAGCCCATTGCAAGCCTAGAACCGTAGCCCATTAAGACGCCTCCTATTAAAGCTGTCAAAACTTGTTTTTTACTTTTTATCTTTTTGAATTTAAACTGGGAGGCCAGTAAGGTAGCTGTTAAGGACCCTAATATAATCCCCATATTTAAAAGGGTAATGGGATTAATAAAGAGATTCTTATTCATTAGAATATGGCCAAAGTCTGCTTCAAAATAGCTAAAGTAGTCCCACTTTAAAGGGTCTAGGCCAAATCCTTGTAAAACCCCAGCACCCCAAAGCAGAAAACCACTGGTTACTTTCCAAGGGTCTCCCGTGAATCCTAGTAAAATAACATTCAGAAGCCCTAGTAAAATCCCCCCCACCCAGTAAGGCCAGGGTTTTTTAAGAAACTCTTTTACTTTGGTTTTTGAATATAAATTTCCCATTCTCCAGCGCCTACTTCCATTGTTTTGATAGGATACTTTTTCTCTACTGCCCATTTTTTTAGATCAATGGGCACACAGCTATGGTCTGCTTGAATGATTAATACATCCTCTGCTTCCATGGTTTTAAACTCTTTGATTGCTCTAAGTATTGGGATGGGACATAATTCTGTCAGGCAATCTATTTTTCTTACTGCCATATTCTTACCTCCTACTATTGTTTAACATGGTTTTTTTCATACCAGAGTGCAACGCCGTACAGGACGGCTAAAATTATAAGTTGAATTAAAGTGACTAAGCTTAAATCTAAATAATCTGGGAAATAAACAACTTTAGCATTCTTAACCACTAGCTTGTGCCAAAACCCATAATCTTTAGCCCCAAGCAAATTACCTATGATAATGCCTAAAAGAACAAGCAGGTGAATGGTATGCCCCTCCCCTATTCTCATCAGTAATCCTGAGGCGCAGCCACCTGCTAAAACCATTCCTATGCCAAATATAAAGGCCCCTAACATAATATGAATGCCTACAGGGCTAATGGCCCCGGGAATTCTTAGGTAGTCTCCCGCAGTTCCTTGTCCTGCCTTGTATTGAATGGCAGCAAAGCCAAGGGTACTCACAATAAGCCCCAGTATGACGGCCCTTAGAACCTTTGTGTTACCTGTAATAAAAGGATCTCTAAATGCTGCTGCAAAACAAAACCTTGAATACCTAAGAATAATTCCTATGGTAAGACCAAGTCCCAGGGCTAAAGCATAACCATAGTGGCTTTTCCAAAGTAATACTACCATAATTAGTACACTTAGGATTATGACAAGCGCATAGCCAATCTGACTTGGTTCTTTTTTGACTTCTTCCTGGCGCTGGGCCATTAATTTGTCTATCTCATCAAATTCCATGGTCATACCCCCTTATACTAGTTTAGCACTGATCATATAGTCATACCCCTTTGGTATTGGCCCTGCCCCTGTCTGATTATGAGAAAAGGTTACTTTTTTATTATTCTCTCTTCCTGATAAATATAAATGATAGGCTACAATCCCCATATCCACTTGATTCATTTTGTCATATAAAGGAGCTTTTATCACACTTAGCTTTGTTCGGTGCAAGTGTATTTCCTCCCTATCTCCTGTAAAAAACCAGGGCTGACTATTGGTGGCCGACGGGGCCAAACGAACCGCTTCTAAGAGGTCATCTGCCCCTGTCACCCTTGATATGTCTTTTAAGTCCCTACGCTTAAATTCTGATAAAGACTCTCGGCGCTGGGCTTCTTTACTGTTACCAAAAGCAAGCATAATAACAAAATCCAGGCCGTCTTTTTGTTTTAAAATACCTTTAGCTGGTTTTGCCATGCCAAGCCAGCAACTGCCTATTCCCTTTGCTGATAAATACAAATCAATTTGTTGGAGAATAAACCCTATGTTCATTAAATAGCCATCTGTCACTTCTGAATAAACGGCAATATAATGGGGCGCTTTAATTGGCAACAGATTTTTCACATCATCTGTTTCTAAATAGGATAAGTTTATTTTAACCTCATCTTTTAAAGGTTTTATCTTATTAACGTACGCTTTAATTTCTTTTATTAGACTCCCTTCTAAGGGCGTCATATCATATTTACGAATAGACTTCCTGTGAAAAATAGCCTGGTATAACTGTGTCTGTGTCATATTAATCGTCTCCTTTTTATTGTCTCTCCTAATATTGTATCATAAGGGTCCAGCCTATGGATTGTTTTTCTTTTGTATACTTCTTGCTTAAACGGGTAATAATGATTAAAAAGGAGTGATTACCATAGAATCAATATGGACCATGGATAGTAAATTACCACATTTTCAGCCCCTAAAGTCAGATCTTAAAACCCAAGTTTGCGTTATAGGCGCTGGCATTACAGGAATATTAACCACTTATTTATTAAAGGAGCAAGGGGTGGATTGCATTTTGATAGAGGCTAATAAAATCGCCTCAGGTGTAACCCCCTTTACCTCAGCTAAAGTCACCTGCCAGCATGGGCTCATTTATAATAACATTATTACCCAGTTTGGCAAGGACAAGGCAGGCCAATATGCTAAGGCCAACCTAGAGGCCCTAAATATGTACCAGACCCTGATTAAGACCAATCATATCAATTGTGAGTTTGAAAGCATTCCTACTTATTTATATACAAGAGAAACCACCGAGGCCTTAGAACTCGAGTTTTCCGCAATGGAAGCTTTAGGCCTTAAGGGTAGCTTAACCACTAAGACCAGCTTGCCTTTCCCCGTTGCATCGGCTCTTAGAATGGATGATCAAGCACAGTTTAACCCCCTTGCTTTCTTAGGATTCATTGCCAAGGATCTTCCTATTTATGAAAACACCAAGGCTATTGACATTAGGGACCAGACAGTTATAACCAAAAGAGGAAATATTAGGGCAGAACAGATTATAATGACAAGCCACTTTCCCTTTATCAATACCCCTGGCTATTACTTTGCTAGGATGCATCAGGAACGTTCTTATGTGACTGCCCTTACTAATGCCGGGAGCTTAGATGGGGCTTATTTGGGTATTGATGAGACAGGCTATTCTTTTAGAACTTACAAAGACATGATTCTCTTAGGTGGCTGTGGCCATCGTACAGGTGAAAATGAAACTGGTGGTAATTACGCTACATTAACCAACAAGGCCTCTGAGCTCTACCCTCATGGTCAACAAATTTGCTCCTGGGCAACTCAGGATTGTATGACCCATGATGGTGTGCCATATATTGGTAAGTTCTCTTCTACTATTGATAATCTTTATGTGGCCACTGGCTTCAATAAATGGGGAATGACTTCTTCTATGGCAGCCGCTATGATTTTATCTGACATGGTTTGTGGTAAGGCGAATGATTGCCAAGAAGTCTTTAGCCCTCAAAGGAGTAACTTAATGGCCTCTGCCAAAAAGCTAGCTATTGATGGGGCTGAAACCGTGTCAGGCCTCATTAAGCAAAATCTTCATATTCCCTCTGCTGAGCTTGAAGATGTAGCTGTAGGCCATGGGGGTATTGTTGACTACCAAGGCGAGAAACTAGGGGTTTATAAAAAATCTAATGATGATGTTTATATCGTTACAACAAAGTGCCCCCATTTAGGCTGCCAGCTGGCTTGGAATCCTGATGATCTTTCTTGGGATTGTCCCTGTCATGGGTCCCGCTTTGATTACGAAGGGTACATTCTTAACAATCCCTCACTGAAAGGACTAGATCATGAAAAAGCACCACATTAATGCAAATCAAAAAGGATTTTTCCAAGGTTGGTATTTTAAGCACCAAGCCATGGGCAAGACAATCTCCTTTATCCCTGGGGTTCATATCCCCCAAAAGGGTAAGGCTTTTGCCTTTATACAGATAATTACGGATGAGCAGTCTTATTTTATTAAGTATCCATTTAGTCAGTTTTACGTTTCAAAAAAGTTTTTTTATATTAAAATTGGCAATAATACTTTTTCAGAAAATGGTGTTTCACTCTCGATAAATAGCCCTAGACTTAGTATCCGAGGGGCCATTTATTATGGCTGTTTTACCCCTATTAACTATAACATTATGGGGCCTTTTTCACTTATTCCTAGGATGGAGTGTAACCACGGCATTATTAGCTTACGCCACTCTACCCATGGCCAGATAGCCCTTAATGATCAGGTCATGAATTTTAACGGGGGAACTGGCTACATTGAGAAGGATTGGGGAAGGTCCTTTCCTAAAGCCTATACATGGGTTCATTGTAATGATTTTAAGGACAAGACATCTATTATGGTGTCAATTGCTGATATTCCCTTTTACGACTCATACTTTAAGGGGCTTATTGCCATTGTCTACTATATGGGCAAAGAGTACCGTTTTGCCACTTATAACGGGGGTAAGATTTTATATGCCAGGGGTGGCCAAATACTTCTTAAAAAAGGCTCTTGCTACTTAAGGGTAACGATTCCAAAGGGGTCAGGCCATCCCTTAAAAGCGCCAAATCTTGGAGAAATGAGCCGTATTATACATGAGCGGCCAAGTTGCCGAGGAACATTTGAGTTTTTCATTGGAAAGAAGAAAGTATTTACAAAGCATAGTTCTAGTGTTAGCTTTGAATATGTAAAAGAGCAAGAAAGCCCTTAACTGGCCTTCTTGCTCTTTTATTTCTTCAATGTAAGAACTACTATCTCAGGGTTATTAAATATACGCAGGGGAATAATACTATTGCCGAGACCTCTACTAACCACAAGAGTTGACTGGTCTTTCACATAAGAGCCGCTTGTGTATTTAGGAAATATCCCTTGATTTGGCGCTACTAATCCACCAACAAAGGGAAGTCTAACCTGCCCACCATGGGCATGCCCCGAGAAAGTAAGATCTATCTTAGCCTGAGCATATAAATCAAAAAGCTCCGGTCTATGAGAAAGTAAAACTTGAAAAGTCGTCTCATCCCCTAGCTTCTCAAGAACTTCTTTAAACTTAGATACATTGGTTCCATCCATATAACCTGATGTTAGAAAAGCTGGGTCTGATAAGCCTAGGAGTTCTATGGTCTCTTCCTCTTTTATAATACTAATCTTGTGATCATCTAAAATCTGAACCCCTGCATTTAGTAACTGGCTACTAATATTATCATAATCCCCAGACCAAGCTTCATGGTTTCCTGAAACATAATACACTGGTGCAATTTCTACTGCGCCCTTTATAAAGACCATTGCCGTCTCAAGGTCATACTTTCTTCTATCAATTAAGTCTCCCGTAATAACAATAATATCTGGGGTCGTGTTTCTAATCTTCTTCAGTAAACCTTCCTGATTCTTTCCAAATTTGGTGTTATGTAAATCTGATATTTGCACAATCTTATAGCCTGCAAATGTCTGGGGGATGTTGGCGTTTTCATAATCAATCTCTGTTATGGCTATGGCCTTGTTTTCCCAGATCAAAAACACAATAATTATTGAAACAATACTAATCATTATCGCTATCTTATATTTTTTAAGCATATGCCACTTCCTCTTTATTATATTTTTCCTACTGATGCAGGTTTGTGTTTTTTGGTAATAATAAATAATACAAGTGCCATAGCAATTGAGCTAGCTACTAAGCCTAGCCATCCATTTTGGGTAATGCCACTTACTAAGAAACCGACAAGTGAGCACCCTGCCACAAGAAGAGCATAAGGAATTTGTGTTGACACATGAGTAATATGGTCACATTGTGCGCCTGCTGACGCAAGTATTGTTGTATCTGAAATAGGTGAAATATGGTCTCCGCATACGGCCCCGGCTAAGATGGCTGCAATGTTAATAGCCATGAGATTAATATCTCCTGCTCCTACAATTGAAATGGCAATAGGAATCAGTATACCAAAGGTTCCCCATGAGGTACCTGTTGAAAAGGCTAATCCTGTTGCAATAACAAATAAGATAGCTGGTAACAAAGTGGCAACAAGTATGTTATCCCCCACAAGGTTCCCAACATATCCGCCAATGTTTAAGTACTCCGGACCACAAATACCTGATAAGGTCCAAGCAAGACTTAAAATCATAATAGCTGGTACCATGGATTTAACCCCTTGGCCAAAGCTATCACAAAACTCTGTAAAGCTAATGACTTTTCTAGACAAATAGAGGACAAAGGTAATGATTAGGGTAAAGAATGAGCCTAGTACAAGGCTATAAGCAGAATCACTATCTGCAAATGCACCCGCAATGGTTTGGCCTTCTAAAATACCACCTGTATATAGCATAGCCATAACGCAAAGTGCTATTAAGATAACAATGGGAAGAATTAAATCTATTACTCTACCATTACCTGTAATTTCTATATCTGAGTCCTCATTTAATTTTTCTTCTGCCCCTTGCTTAATGGCTATAATATGTTTTTCCATGGTTGCAAAGTCAATCCCTTTATAAATAATATAGAGCATAAAAACCAAGGCAAATATGGCATAAAAATTAAAAGGAATGGTTCTAATAAATAAACCAAAGCCGTCTATTCCTGAGTTTTCAGGCAAAGATGATCCTACGGCAGCAGCCCAACTTGAAATAGGAGCAATAATACATACCGGAGCTGCTGTTGAGTCAATAACATAAGCCAGCTTTGCCCGTGATATTTTATATTTATCTGTGACAGGCCTCATGACCGTCCCAACTGTTAGACAATTAAAGTAATCATCTATAAATATTAACATGCCTAAAAAAGACGTTGCAAGGAGTGCGCCTCTTTCACTTTTAATCTTTTTAGAAGCCCAATCCCCATAAGACTTAGAGGCACCTGACTTTGTAATTAAGGTCACTAGTATGCCAAGAAATCCTAAAAACAAAAGAATACTAATGTTATCACTCATTTTGTTTTGCATAATATTAATGGTCTCTTCTACTGCAAGCAGGGGGTTAAATCCTGTAAATAATAAAGCCCCGGCTAAAATCCCGATTAAAAGGGAAATATAAACCTCTTTTGTTATTAAAGCAAGTGCAATTGCTACAATGGGCGGAATTAAAGCCCAAATGGTTCCTGACATATCTATCACCTATTATAATGTGTTTTTCATTATACCTTTCTTAATTTATTACTTTATTAATAAACACTTCTACAATTTCTGAATCAAATTGGCTTGCCGAATACTTTCTTAGCTCCTTTATAGCCTCTTCTTGTGTTTTAGCTTTTTTGTAAGGGCGACCAGCTGTCATGGCTTCGTAGGCATCGGCTACGGCAATAATTTTAGATAGAAGGGGGATTTTATCTTTCTTTAGACCTGCAGGATATCCTTTTCCATCTATTCTTTCATGATGGTGTAAGATCCCTTCAGCCAAATGAGCATATTCATCTGCCCCCTTCAAAATATTATAACCGGTTATTGGGTGCCTTCTTATTTCCTCCCAATCAGCTTTTTGCAATTTATCTTTATTAGCCGAAATACTCTCTGGCATGGTAATTTTTCCTATATCATGCAAAACACCACTAAGTTTAGCATCTTCAATCTCATTAGGGGGCAAGCCCATAGCCTCTGCAATTTGCTCACAATACAAGGATACCTGCTCTGCATGAATTCGCTCTGTATCATCAGCTTTAAATACCTTACTTAGAGCTGTTTCTATTGTTTCATTTCGCATTAGCTTACCATACTTGGATTTGTGGCGGTACATATTCTTATCGGCTGTTTTTTCTACCTCTCTAATATCCTGGGACAGGTTGGTTTTTACTGCACAACCTAGGGCAAAAGAGACAATTAAGGCGTCTTCCCTGACATGACTTGCTTCCTTTATCATCCTATCTTGAATCCTTTTTGCTTGCCTATAATTTGTATTAGGTAGTAGGATGAGAAATTCGTCACCGCCTACCCTACCCACAATATCATCCGATCTACATGTCTTTTTTATAATATCGGCAACAGATTTGATTAGTTTATCGCCCATTTCATGGCCAAAGGCATCATTGGCAAGCTTAAGGCCATTAATATCCACGACCATAACCGCAAGGGGTAAGTTACTCTTAGTATCAAGACGTTCTATAGCATCCTCCATATATCGCCTATTATATAAGCCTGTTACATAGTCCCGAAAACTTAAAAACTCTACTTCCTGCTGCTTTTCATATTTCTCCGTAATGTCTCTTCCAGACCCATATATAATGTTATCATAGGGCTGGGATAACCACTCTATATAGTGATAACTGCCATCTTTGTAGCGGTAGCGATTAACAAAGTTGGATACTGCCTTATCTTGACTAAGTTCTGACATCCTCTCCTTTGTTGCTTCTATATCATCTGGATGAACAAAGTCAAGAAAATTTTGTGATTTTAAGTAACTCACAGGGTAGCCTAGCTGTTTTTCCCAGGAATGATTAACACTAATCAAGTTACCTGCCATATCTACAACACATAGTAAGTCTGTGCTAATGGCAAAGAACCGCTCATGTTCGTCTTTTAGTTTTTCACTTTCTGTTATATCCAGGTGGGTCCCTATCATTAAAAGTGGCTTGCCTTCTTTCGTCCAAGAAACAACCTTTCCTTGATCTAATACATTTCGCCAGGATCCATCTTTGTGTTTAATACGGTACTTCATTGCATAATAGATGTCCTTTTTATGAAAAACATCCTGAAGTTTACCCTCCATTTTTTGCCGATCCTGTGGGTGTAGGAACTCTATCCATTTTTTTATATTTATGGGCAGGAGTTCTTCAAGGGTGTACCCTATTATATTTGCCCATCGCTCATTAAATAGGGTTGTGCCTTCTTGAATATTCCATTCCCAGGTTCCCACATTAACGGCTTGTATAATATCTTCTAGCCTATTGGTATTCTTTTTACATTTTTGCCTGGCCCTTATTCTTCCCATTAGCAGGGCCACTTGATTGGCATAGAGTTGGGTGATATGGTGATTATCTAACGTTAAATCATTTTCCACCGTTAGTACAAAATGTCCTATAGGCTCCTGGTCTATGGTCATATGGATTATAAGTGGCTCTATTTTAGGCCTTACTTCCACGCCTGATGATGCCACTGTTTTAAAGTCTGTCTGTTCTGGTTCTTTTAGGGTCAAACTAACATGCTTGGCCCCGGAAAGAACCAACATATCATCAGAGATCTTTTGGTAATTTAATTGGTCTACTGTAGAATTCAGAAATTCAGTTGATATCTCAATTAATCTTAGCAGCTTTTCTTCTTTATGCTTAAGCATTGTGTTCGTCCTTTCCGTCCTTATGTGTGATCGCTATTTTACATCCTTCCAATCACTATTGCGTTCCAAATACCCAGGACAATTCCTAGTAAAATAAGAAGGATAAGAAATATCTTACCATCTGGTTTTTTATGGTCTAAGCCATAAAACAAATAAGCCAAGGCATAAGATGGACTTAACATGACCATACCAGATACAGTTGCTGAAAGGATTGTTGCTAGGCCTAATGTTCCTTCCAGAGGAGCCACAAGAAGCAAACTAAATACCATTATCACAATAATAAGTTGGGATATGCTTCCTAAAACAAAAGCCATAATCCCCCTTTTCTTTCCTTCAAATTTATCATTAATAAAGAGCAGTGTCCCGACTAACGGAACCACAGCCGTTACCCCAATTTGTAGGACTGGGATGAGGGAAGGAAGCATAAAAAACAAGACCAATAAGATGGTTATCTTCCATGCCAAGTTTAGCCCCCATACTTTGGCCCCATACCGCCGTATATCATTTCTAATTCTGCCTATGTTGTTTAAAAAATTAGCTTTCATAGTTGCACCTTTCTGCCTTCGTTCACTTTATCTATTATAATAAGGTTATATTATGTTATACTATATTAAAATGACTTATTATGCAATAAACTAAGGAGGAATTTATAATGAAAAAAATTAGCATTGGAAATGAGCTCTTAGGTGCATCTCAGATTGCCTTAGGGTGTATGAGAATAGCCGATTTAACCCCCAAAGATGCTGACACCCTAATTAGGACGGCTTTAGATGAGGGCATTAACTTTTTTGACCATGCAGATATCTACGGCGCTGGACAATCAGAAACAATTTTTTCAAACACACTAAAAGCCACCCCCTCTCTTAGGGATGAGATGTTGATTCAGTCAAAATGTGGCATTCGAAAAGGGTACTTTGATTTTTCCAAAGAACACATCTTAACGTCTGTTGATGAGATTCTTAAAAGATTAGACACAGACTACCTTGATGCTCTTTTACTTCACAGGCCGGATGCTTTAGTCGAGCCGGAAGAAGTTGCAAGTGCCTTTGATATTTTACACAAAAATGGGAAGGTTCGTCACTTTGGTGTCAGTAATCAAAACCCAATGCAAATAGATCTTCTGCAAAAACACCTTAATCAAAAATTAATTGCTAACCAGCTTCAACTTAGTATTACGAATACGGGCATGATTGATGCAGGAATTAATGTCAATATGAGTGTTGATGCCGGAATTAATCGTGATGGCAGTATTTTAGACTATTCTAGGCTCAATGATATGACCATTCAAGCTTGGTCTCCTTTTCAATATGGCTTCTTTGAGGGCGTTTTCTTAGACAATCCTAAATTCCCAGAGCTTAATAAGGTTATTGACCAGTTAGCTGGTGAGTATAAGGTTACCAATAGCGCCATTGCAACAGCCTGGATCATGAGGCACCCTGCTAATATCCAGGTCATTGCGGGAACAACCAATCCCCAGCGGCTAAAAGATATTTGCCAGGCTTCTAGTGTTAGCTTAACAAGAGAGCAGTGGTATGAGATTTATAGAGCTGCTGGAAATGTCCTTCCGTAGATTTAAACCCAAAAACCCGCCCTTAGAATATTCTTAGGGCGGGTTTTCTTCTGGTTATTATGGTTTAATATAACCATACCCATCTGCTTGTTTTTTTATCAGTTCCGTAACGCCTGCTGGCACGACTTCAATGGTCTTGGGCAAGATCTTCTCATCAATCTGGCTACCTGCTAAAGCATTGCGGCAGGCTTTAAAGCTTATACCCTTCTGGGAAAGCTCATCTACCTGGGCTAAGATCTTATCATTCTCTTCCTTAGGCACATAATTTTTAACGGCAACTGAATTCGCCAGTACAATAATGTGGATATTATCTTCTCCCACGTCACCTAGTAGATTACTAACGTTTGCCAATAACAATCCCCATTTTTCCGGCTCATCCACATGAAATATTGCTTTTAATTTTGTCATAATTTTACTTCCTTTCTTTTAATTTTGTAAATAGTTCCTTAAGGTTTGATTCACCTATTACTGTTATATTGTTCTGGCTAAGCAAGTCCCCTGTTACACCATTACCTGGGATTAAAGACCCTGTAAATGTGCCATCATATATTTCACCAAATCCGCAAGATGGACTGCGTTCTTTCAGAATGGCATACTCACAATCATATAACTTGGCAATGTGCAAGGCCTCTCTAGCGCCTTTGCTAAAGTTATGAGTAACATCTTGGCCATCTTTAGAAATCAGCTTGTCTCCTAGCCGCTCTGATGGCTGCCTTGGGGTTTCCATGCCCCCTAGCTGCTCTGGGCATACTGGAATCAAATTATAATCATTCATGCTTTCTATTAGGCCTTGGCTTAAATTACCTTTTCCATCATACCGACAATTAACGCCTAATAGGCATGCACTCACAAGTATGTTCATTGCACCACACCATAAGTCCAGCTTATAATGCCGCCAAAATCATGGACATCCGTATAGCCCATATCAATTAAAACTTTGGCAGCTGACTTACTTCTGCTCCCACTTCTACAATAGACCAGTATTTTGTCATCTTTATCAGGCAATTTGCTTTCTGCGTCTCTTGTTAGGTCATAATCAGGAATTAGCAAGGCCCCTTCTATATGGCCCTCTTCATACTCCCCAGGTGTTCTAACATCTAAAATGATTACTTCTTCTGTATCAATTATATCTTTTGCCTCTTTTGCTTTAAGTTTACTATATTTCACTTTTGGCTCCTCAATATTCTCAGTATTTTCTTTGTCTTTTTTTATAACTGCCGTACACCCTGCTAATAAGCCTGCTACTACTAAGACAATAATAATTACCTTTTCCATCTAGTCTACCTCATTCTCTCTATTTTACACCTATATCGCTTAACCACATTATATCATAAATGCATTTTAGTGCAAATCTATTTATCATATGTTATAATTAAGATAGAGCTTTAAATACTAAGATAAAAGGAGTTGATTCTTTGGATATTGCAGCATTATCAATGGGTTTATCCCAAATGCAAGTAGCACAAGAAGCTGGTATTTCTGTTATGAAAATAGCAATGGATACAGCCACATCACAAAGCAAGGATCTAAGCAAGATGATGGAACAAATGGCAACGCCTCATCTTGGTGGCACCATCGACATTAGCTTGTAAATAACCAAAAGCCCTTTGCTAAGCAAAGGGCTTTAATACACGAATAATAGGAGGATTTTATGAGTAAATTTACGTTAGATAAGGATGAAGCCATCCTAATGGTTATTGATATTCAGGAGCGTTTAGTCCCTGCAGTACGGGTAGCTGATCAGGTTATTGATAATACAAATATCCTAATCTCTGCCGCCAAAGAATTTAATATGCCCATTATTGTCACTGAGCAGTATCCTAGGGGCCTTGGCAGCACAGTTGGTGAGATTAAGGACCGTATTGACCTGAAGAACATTTTTGAAAAAACCAGCTTTTCAGCCTATACGCCTGAAGTTGAAAAAGCCTTAAATCAATCAAAAAGAGAAAAAATCATTATTACAGGAATGGAAACCCACGTTTGTGTTTTCCAAACCATTCGTGATTTGATCGGTGACGGCTACGAAGTCTTTGTTGCTGCCGATGCTGTTTCTTCCCGCACCTTGGCAAACTATAGCAACGGTCTAAGCTTAATTGAAAAAATGGGCGCTGTCATTAGCAATACAGAAACCATCGTTTTTGACTTACTAAAGGTAGCTGGGACGCCTGAGTTTAAGGTTTTATCCAAGCTTATTAAGTAGCAAGTATAAAGGGGGTAAGACGCCCCCTAACCCTTTTTTTATTACATATTGTTTTTTAGCTGCCTTTTATCAACTATTAGGTTGTAAAAAAGACCCATACAAATTAGTAATCCCCCTATAACTTTTCCCTTTGAAACGTCTACACTGGTGAGCACATCAATTAGGATTCCTGTAAATAGCTGACCAATAAAAATTAACAAAGTCGTATAGATGGTGGGTATCTTAGGGATTAAAATATTGGAAATCGCCACAATACTAACACCTAAAACCCCGCCTAAGTAAGCCCACCAAGGAATATTGCTAGCAGTGGTGATTGTTTTTAGATTAAATAACAAGATCATAGTCGAAACAATGAGCCCAAGAACATAGTTAATAAAGACGCTCTGAAACACACCTATTTCGTCCCCTACACGGGAGTTTAAAATCATGGATCCAATAACTAAGCTTCCTGTCATAAGTGCAATAATAATATACATACCCTACTCCTTAATAAATAACCATAATGGTTATTCCTACAAATATTGTGAGAAACCCTAGTATTTTTTCTTTTTTAAAGCGGCTGATGCTTAGGCCAAACAAGCCATAATGATCAATGATGGCTGAGGCTATTAGCTGGCCAACCAGTCCTAAAGCAAGGGTTAAAGACACACCTAGCTTGTTAAAGCACATATTGTTAAAGATAACCATAAATGCGCCCACTGCTCCACCAGAAAACCAATATAGGGGTATCTGGCGACTAAATTTAATCTTTTGCCTTCTGGCTAAAAGTATGATTGAAACCAAGACAAGTCCCACAATGTGAATAATCACAGTTGCAGCGTAGTCTCCAAAGTAGCTCGCTAAGGTCCCGTTGACTAATACCATAATGGCAATTAAAAGTCCAACTAAAACCCCTGATGGTTTATACAGTAATGTTGATTTTTTCATTATCATTCACCTCATTTATATTATAACACAGCCCAACAAATAAAGTATTTGTTGGGCTGTGTTAGTCTATGCCTTATTAATAAATATTTGGTTTTTATACCTGTCAAGTACTTGAATTAGGACAAATCCAAGTCCATAGCAGCTAACGACTTGACCTGCTCCAACGGCTAATGCGCTTAACATTAGTGGCATTGGCACGCCGTATCCGTATTTTAAAACAAACGGAACCACGATCATATTCACAATGATTGGCGGAAGTGGTACTAAGTACTTATTAGCTCTTAACTTGTAAGAAATAATAGCTGCAACCAGTGTCGCTAGGCTTCCAAATACAATATCTAATACAATCATTCCTGGGCTTAGTAGGTTCCCGATTAGGCAGCCTATAAAAACCCCTGGTACTGCTGCTGGTGTAAAAAACGGCAGTATTGTCAGTGCCTCAGCAACTCTTATTTGTACTGGCCCAAAGCTTATGGGTGCAAATACAAACACTAAAACGACATAAATGGCCGCAATCATTGCAGCCTGGGTCATAAAACCCACACCTTTTTTCATTTTAAATTCCCCCTTTAGTTTTGTTTTACGTGTGGAAGGTCTCGAACACACATTAAAATATAATACCATGGGTGGGGGGATTTGTAAATGTTTAGTTTGGGGGGTGTGGCCGCATTTGGCAGGCTGGACATATCCATTTGGGGGAAATGCCATGGGGACTAAACTGGTGGGATGGGGCCTGGTATAATATAATTTTTAGCATCTTCCTATTCGCTTCACACCTTATATGTCTTGACTTCTCTTATATTTTAGCATAGGGAATATTATATGATGCTATTTGCGTCTGAAGATTTTAAGTAGTATTATATATAAAGGTGTAAAAAAATGATATTAGGAGGAAATTAAAAGTGACAAATAAGAAAACGATTATAGCCGGAATAGTAGTATTTATATTAATATTAGCCATAGGTTACTTTCTAAAGCCAGGTGGAGACGATTATAAAGATACTAGTGGTATATATGGTGCGCCAGTCTACACCCAAACAGTTTCTAGGTAATTCTTTTTAAAACATATTAGGTAGTTCTCAACTGAGGGCTACTTTTTTTGAGCTTAAACTTCGTTTCGCCAGGTTTTGGGTACCATAAATGCTATTATTGTAAATAGTTCTAAGCGGCCTAAGAGCATGAGGAAGGAAAAGAATAATTTGCTGTAGGGACTAAAGAAACTAAAGGTATTTCTTGGTCCTACCCGGCCAAATCCTGGTCCTACGTTACCTAGGGTTACAGCCACTGAACTGGCGGCACTGGCCAGGTCGATGCCTTCTAGGGAAATAATCACCGTACTAATTAGAAAGATAAAGATATAGAGGGAAAAGAAGGTAGATATGCTAGCAACTGTATCATCTGATAGTATTTTATCCCCATTTTTTATGGGCATAACCGCTCTTGGGTGAAATATTTTGCCTACTTCCCTTTTGACCTTTTTAAGGAGCACAAGTATTCTAATGGATTTCATACCTCCGGCCGTTGAGCCTGCGCAGCCCCCTACAAACATGAGTAAAAATAGGATGGATTTACTAAATGCTGGCCATAAGTCAAAGTCCACAGTGGTATATCCTGTTGTGGTAATAATTGAACTGACCTGAAATAAGCCATCTTTTAAGGCTGTTGCCAGGCTTTGGGATGATGTAAATTTTAGGTTAAGGCCAATTAAAACTGTCGATGTCAAAATAATACCTAAGTATAGTTTTAATTCTTGATTTTTGAGTACTTCTTTCCATTTTCCTTTGTAAATCACATAATACAGAGAAAAGTTAACCCCTGATAAAATCATAAATATTGATATAACGTTATGAATATAGGCACTGTCGTAGGCTCCTATACTTAAATTTCTACTTGAGAGTCCCCCAGTTCCTACTGTCCCAAATGTATGAAGCATAGATTCATATAGACTCATGCCACCAAGTAATAAGAGAAGGATTTGTAGTACTGTCATTGAAATATAGGTTATATATAATATTTTTGCTGTATCTTTGATCCTTGGTACAAAACGATCTGCTGTAGGCCCTGGACTTTCTGCTTTAAATATCTGAAATCCACCAACACCTATGGCTGGCAAAAGAGCTACCATAAATACAAGGATTCCCATGCCGCCGATCCAGTGGGTAAAAGACCGCCAAAACAATATCCCTTTTGGGAGAATTTCCACGTTATCAATAAGGGTTGCTCCTGTTGTTGTAAAACCTGAAACTGTCTCAAAAAAAGCATCTATAAAAGATGGAATAGTTCTTGAGAAGACAAAAGGTAAACTCCCAAAAAAGGAGATAAAGATCCAGCTAAGAGCCACAATAGCTAAGCCCTCTTTGGCCCTAATACTTTTATTTTCTATTTTTTTATAAGACATTAAAAATCCTAAAAGGCCTATTAGGGCAATACAAATTAGAAAAGGATATTTATCCCCTTCATTTAGGTAGGTCGCTATGATTAAAGACGGAAGCATCAGTAAGGCTTCAAATATCAGTATTATTCCTAAAACTCTTTTTACTATTCCATAATTCACTTAAGATCCCTCCTTTTTTGAGTTTTGTAAATAACTCAAGGGATGCGCCACTTGAGGAGACTCTAAATATAATCATTCGGTCATTGTGATGGATAACGGTATTACCATTTGGAATAATTACCTTCCCTTTATGTACCACTGCACCGATAATAATGCCTTTTGGTATGCCCACTTCTGATAAGGGCCTTCCTATAATAGGTAAATCGTTCCTTGCGATAATCTCCGTTACTTCCGCTTGGCCGCCTAATAATAAGGACACGGATACAACTTCACCACCACGAATGACCTTTAAAATATTACTGGCTGCAATATCCGTTGGATTTAGGGCTACCCCCATGTCTAGTTTATCAATAATTTGGACATAACTAGACCTACTTATTTTGGCAACGGTTTTTCTCACACCTGTATGCCTTGCCATTAGGGACATTAAAAGATTGGCCTCGTCATAATCTGTTGCCCCAATAAAAGCATCCATATGATCTAATCCTTCTTCTTCCAAGAGGTTTATATCAGTTCCATCACCCTGTATGACTAAGACATCGTTTAGTGTTTCAGAGAGGTACTTGCACCTATCTGTGTCCCGCTCAACAATGCTTACCTTTATATTTAGCTCTGTTAACTGCTTTGCAACATAGTATCCTATCTTACTCCCCCCAAAGATCATGACCTTTTGGGGTTTGCCTTTCTCCACATTAAAATCCTGTTTGTCATTAAAGCGGTTAATGCTTTCTTTACTCCCTATAATGTGAATAATATCATCTTCCTCTAGCATTGTATTACCATGTGGCACAATAATGTTGCCATCCCGGGCAATGGCAATAATCAGTAGGTTATCCATCTCCTTTATTGCCATTATTTTTTTGTTGACAAATTGAGGCATACTTTTAATGTTAAAATCAACAATTAAAACCCTACCTCTTGCAAAGTCTTCTGTTGAGAAGGTATAACTTTGTAATAAATACCTTACAATTTCATTGGCCGTATCCAAATCAGGATTAATGATTTGGTCTATTCCCATTTGGCTTTTAATAAAGTCTAATTGGTGCATATATTCTGGGTTTCTTATTCTGGCTATGGTTTTCTTGCAACCTAATTTTTTTGCCAAACTACAGATAATGGTATTAGATTCATCACTTCCTGTTGTGGCAACTAATAGGTCATAGGATTCAACACCAAGTTGTGTCAATATTTCCATTTCGATGCCATTACCTGCAACCGTTAGGACATCTAAATGGTCATTAATTCTGTCTAGTTTTTCTGTATTTTTCTCTATTATTGTTATATCCACATCGGCGTTAATCATTGCTTCCGCTAATTTATAGCCAAGTTTACCTGCGCCAACTATCATTACTTTCATGATTGCCTGCTCCTTATTTTTTATATTTGATTTTCTAAGTTTAAAAGATGCTCTTTTATTTCTAGTCCGCCCCCATATCCAACCATTTTCCCATTGGCACCTATAACCCGGTGACAGGGAATAATAATAGAAATAGGATTTTTGTTATTTGACATACCTACGGCTCTGTATGCTTTGGGGGAATTTACCTTCTCAGCTATTTGTTTGTAGCTTCTTGTTTCACCGTAAGGAATTGTTGTTAAAGCTTCCCACACAGATTTTTGAAAAGGTGTTCCTTTGGGTTCTAGTGGCAAATCAAAGTCTTTGCGCTTTCCTTGAAAATATTCATCTAATTGCCTTGCGGCTTCTTTTGTTAAGGGTGTTTCTTTTAATTCAAGCTCCTTATCTTCTGCTGCCTTAATAAAGTATACTTCTATAATACTATGGCCATTATCTTTAATACCAATTCTGCCAATTGGGGTTTCATAAATAAATGTACTGGTCATCTCATCACTCTTTCTATAATAGCTTTATCTTTATGATATAGCACTTATTATATTCTTTCAAGACAAAAAAAGATACCAAGAAATATATTCTTGGTATCTTTGGATGATCTTCTTTAATTAAGCTAACTTTTTAGCTGCTTCTAAGGCCTTATCATAATCAGGATGATCTGTTACTTCCGGTACATACTCGACGTATGTGACCTTATTGTCTTTATCTAGAACCACAATCCCTCTGCTGAGTAATCTAAGCTCCTCTATAACAAATCCATAATTTTCCCCAAAGGATAAATCCTTGTGATCTGATAATGTTACAACTTGGTCAATTCCCTCAGCTGAGCAAAACTTTGCTAATGCAAAAGGTAAGTCAACGCTTATTGTTAAAATAAGCGTATTATCTAACTTAGCTGCTTCTTTATTAAACCGTGTTGTCTGAAGTTGGCATACACTTGTGTCGACTGAAGGAACCACACTAATAATCTTAATCTTATCCCCTGCATCTGCCAGTGTATATGGCTTTAGCTCGTTGGTTAAAACTGTAAAATCTGGTGCTTTATCTCCGACCTTGACCTCATTACCTGTTAGTGTTAATGCGTCTCCACCCATTGTTAAAAAACCTGTTCTTTTTCCCATTGTTGTTGATCCCCTTTCATATCTGTATTGAACTCTTTATATATTTGTATACAGTTCTCTTTTTATTTCACCTTATGGTTACTATTATACACCAGTTTGGGATGGATTACCAGGAGCATTCCTATAAATCACATTATAACGGTTCACATGACTCTTATTTCTCATCTTCGTGGCTATCTTCATTAAGAGCCTGGGTACTTTTAGCAATAGCTGCCCTTTCTCTTTGCAACTCCTCTACCAAATCTCTAAATTGCCATCCCATTGATGTCTGGGTTACAGTTGCAAGTAGTGGCTGCTTGATCCCTGTGCTTTTAAAGTTCCCTATAAATGTGTTTAGCTTTTTCCCTGAAAAGGCATTAAATACAATGGCCCTATCTTTTGGCCCTGGCTGCGTTTCTTGCCTCGTAACATTGTCGTCAAGAATATCTTGGATTTTAACGTCTAACATATCTTGCTTTACCTCAATAATATCTCTAATTCCAATCATAGCACAGTAGCCTTTTAGGACTTGAAGGTCTTTGCCCCCAAAACCGTAGGTTAAAATACACTCTCTTCCTTCCGGGGTTTGCGTTTCTTCTTTATCTATCTTTTGAAATGACATATGATCTCTCCTATTCTTTCTCATCTTTTATACTATAAACATTATCTATCTTAATTATACACAGTTTTCCAAATAAATAAAGCCCGGTTCACGGGGGACTTTTGGGGTAATGAGTGCCAACAGGGCGGGAAAGTAGCCTTCCCAGCATACCTTCCTGCGTCCGTAAAAGCTGGGCCGGCTACTTTCCCGCCCTGTTGGCACCTGGGTCAGCCCTTGCGAGGGATTTTGGGGACAGTCCCTGCTTCACTGTGGTGAAGTGGGGACTGTCCCCAAAATCCCATCTAGCGGAACGACTGCTATGGCTAGATAGCTCTCCCTCTCAATTTATTTGAATATGTGGGTATAACAGTATATAATTAGGTAAATAGGTAAATTATATAACAATTAATGATAAAGGATGGTGCTATATATGAAAACGAGAAAAATAGGAAAATCTGATTTGGATGCTGGAATCTTATCCATGGGGACATGGGCTATTGGCGGGGGATCATGGTGGGGAGATAATGATGACCTAGAGTCTATTGGGGCTATACACCAGGCTCTGGATTTGGGTGTTAACTGGATTGATACAGCGCCAGTGTACGGCTTTGGCCATAGCGAAGATGTTGTTGGCAAGGCCCTTAAGGGCAGAAGAAATGATGTTATTGTTTCGACTAAATGTGGCTTGCAATGGTATGACCAGAAGGGGTCTGAGTATTTTTCTAGGGATGGCCATAGGGTTTTTAAGGACTTATCCCCTAAGGCTATTAGACGAGACTTAGAATACAGCCTTAAGCGCTTGGGAACAGATTTTATTGATGTTTATTACACCCACTGGCAAAGTATTCCGCCTGCATTTACACCTATTGAAGACACAATGAACGAGCTTCTTAAAATGAAAAAAGAGGGTAAAATCAGGGCAATTGGGGCATCTAATGTTTCCTTAGATAACCTTAAGGAGTACACGGCATTAGGGCAACTTGATGTCATTCAAGAAAAGTATAGTATGCTAAGCCGGTCCATCGAAAAAGACTTATTACCTTTTTGTGAGGCCAATAATATAACCCTCCAGACCTACTCCCCTATTGAACAAGGGCTTTTAACTGGAAAGATTTCGCCGGATTATAAAGTCGAGGCAGGTTCTGTAAGGGATAATAAAAAAATATGGCTTCCTGAAAACATAAGACGTGTTAATGAAACTCTTAATGGTTGGCAAGACCTTGCGCAAAAATATAATTCACCTGTGGGAAATCTTGTTATTTCTTGGACTCTTATGCAAAGTGACCAGATTAATGTCCTTGTTGGGGCTAGAAAACCTGACCATGTTAAAGAAAATCTTCAGGCAGCTCATGTTGATTTAAAGCCATCTGAGATCGAGAGAATGACCCTTGATATTAATAGATTAATTGAAAGTTTGGTGGATTAATGAAAACAAGGAAAATAGGAAAGTCTGATTTAGACGCTAGTGTTTTATCCCTAGGGGCTTTTGCCATTGGCGGCGGTTCCTGGTGGGGTGAAAATGATGATAAGCTTTCTATAGCGGTAATACACAAAGCCTTAGACGGGGGGATTAACTGGATTGATACGGCCCCTGTCTATGGTTTTGGCCATAGCGAAGAAGTTATAGGAAAAGCCCTAAAAGGCCGTAGAGACAAGGTTATTCTTGCTACAAAAGCGGGCCTTCAGTGGTATAACGAAAAGGGTTTAAAGCATTTTTCAAAAGATGGGAATCATGTTTATAAAGACTTATCGCCAGAAGGAATTCGAAGGGATTTAGAATATAGTTTAAAACGATTAAACACAGATTATATAGATGTTTATTTCACTCACCAGCAAAGTGAGATTGTAACAACTGAAGAAGTTATGTACCAATTAATGGCCCTAAAAAAAGAGGGTAAAATTCGCGCTATTGGTGCTTCTAATGCTTCTTTAGATGATTTAAAAGACTATATAAAGTATGGACAACTAGATGTTATACAAGAGAAATACAGCATGCTGGACCGAAAGCTTGAGGATGCTATCATCCCCTTTTGTGAATCAAACACCATAACCGTCCAAGCTTACTCCCCCATTGAACGCGGCCTCTTAACTGGTAACATTAAGCCTGGTCACATACCCAAAGCTGGGGATGCTAGAGATAACAAAAAATGGTGGCGACTTGAAAATCAGTATCTCGTTGCCAGTATGCTTGATGGTTGGAAAGACCTAGCAGACAAATATAATTGCAGCCTAGGCAACTTGGTCATTAACTGGACCCTAGGCCAAAGTAAGCAAATGAATGTCTTAATTGGGGCTAGAAAACTTAATCATATTGAAGAAAATCTCCAAGCCGCTCACATTGAATTGGAAAAGGCAGATCTTGCCCGAATGGCTAGGGATGCTGATGGGGTGATGAT
>CAZLPH010000015.1:10388-23025 GCA_964561345.1 uncultured Candidatus Epulonipiscium sp. | reverse complement strand
CATTATTGTTAACCGTCCCCAGACTTAGGCCTAACGCCTCACATTATTGTTACCCGTCCCCGAGACTTAAGGCCTAACGCCTCACATTATTGTTAACCGTCCCCGGTCTCCCGCCTAGCTGACGCGGCCCATGGCTAGGGCTAGGGGCTGCGTTTGGGATGGCCATGGCATGATACGCAAAGATTGGCCCATGATATCTCAGCGTGCCTCCTTTGGCTTACTAGCCAAGAGAGGTGAGCAGAGATATCATGGGCCAATCTATTTGCGTCATCAGTCTATTTGCGCCATCAGTCTATTTGCGCCATCCCAAACCAGCCCCCGCCCTTACCATCAGTCCCTAGTCAGGTTTTTAAGCTCTAGGTAGGGCTTGGCATTTTTGGTGAGGACGATGTCGGCTTTGGCTTTTTCGTTGGTTTGGGGCTGGACGATATCAAACTTGGGGATTTGGCCATCTTTTAGGAGCTGGGTGATCATGGCTTTGGTTATTTGGGGAACATTGTATTTTTCTAGTTCATTTTTCCAGATGGTGAAGGGGCATTTTTCACGCCACTGGCTGCAGTAGAAGGCCTTGGTGTTTTCTAAGACGTCGCCTTTTTGGCAGACTGGGCACTTGCCGAAGGACTTTGCACCGCCGGAGCCGCCTTTGCCTTTGTATTTTGGTTTGTCTTGTTCAAACTGAATGTCTTTTCGGGTGGTTTTTGCTGCGTTAATTAAGTAGACCACGTATCTTTGGATACTGCCCATAAATCTTTGTGGGTCCATTTTTCCTTGGGCAATAGATGTTAGGCCTTTTTCCCATTTTCCGGTCATTTCTGGGGATTGGATTTCTGGTGGCAGAACTTCTATTAGTTTTATGCCTTTTTCTGTTGGAAGAACTTGTTTTCCTTTTCGCTCAACATAGCCAACTTGGAGGAGCCTTTCTATTGTAGCCGCCCTGGTTGCTGGTGTTCCTAGGCCGCCATCTTTCATTTGCTCTTTTAATGCTTCATCGTCTACAAAGCGGCCGGCATTTTCCATGGCAGATAGAAGGGTCCCTTCTGTATAGGCACGGGGTGGGCTTGTCTTTTTTTCAAGAAGCTCAGTTTTTTTCACTTCCACTGGGTCCCCTTTTTTTATATCTGGCAGGGTTTGTTCTTCTTCATTTTTACCCTTCTTTTTAGATCCCTTACTTGAATTTGATGTGTAAAATTGCATCCATCCTAAGTCATTGATTACTTTTCCCTTGGCAACTAGGTCTTCTTCTTCAACTGTTGCAATAACAGTTGTTTGGGTATAAACATAGTGGGGATAAAATACGGCAATAAATCTTTTGAGGATGAGATTAAACACTTTTTGCTCGTCTGCCCCTAAGCGTTTTACGTTGGTAAAACGGTCTGTTGGAATAATAGCATGGTGGTCTGTTACCTTTGCTGTGTTTATAATTCTATTTGTAATAGGCAGCTTAGGCTTGTCTAAGATTGGCTCAATAAGCCTTTGGTAGTCACCAGTGCAGTATACTTTTAGGGTTTTGGTAACAACCCCAACCATATCATCACTTAAATAACGGCTATCGGTTCTTGGATAGGTTATGGCCTTGTGTCGCTCGTATAAAGACTGGGCAATGGTTAAAGTCTTTTGAGCTGGAAAGCCATAGACCTTGTTAGCATCGCGCTGGAGCTCTGTTAAATCATATAGCAAAGGCGGGGCTTCTTTTTTCTCCTGACTTTTTATATCCGTTACAAAGCCCGTCTTACCGGTTATTTTTTCGATGATTGCTTGGGCCTTTTCTTTTTTATCAATTTTACTTTGCTTGTTTTTTAGATCAATCCACTTTGCTTCAAAGTTGGTTAAAGTAGCCATGACTTCAAAGTACTCATCTGGTACAAATGCATTAATTTCTTTTTGGCGGTTTACAATAATTGCCAGGGTGGGTGTTTGAACACGGCCTACAGACAAGAGGGTACCGTATTGTATGGTGAAGGCCCTTGTGGCGTTCATGCCTACAAGCCAGTCGGCTTCTGAGCGACATTTGGCTGACTCATAGAGGTTATCATAGTCTTCCCCAGGCCTAAGGGTCTCAAAGCCCTTCTTAATGGCCTGGTCTGTCATACTTGAGATCCAAAGTCTTTCGACTTTCTTTTTACACTTGGCATGGTCGTATATGTAGCGAAAAATCAGCTCACCCTCACGCCCACTATCTGTTGCACAGATAATACTATCAACTTCTTTGTCCATCATTAGTTTTTTGATGATTTGATACTGTGATTTTGTTCTAGGGATCGGCTTTATTTTCATGGGCTCAGGCAAAATAGGCAGAGTTTCAAGGCGCCACCTTTTGTACTTCTGATCATATTCTTCAGGATTTAGCAGGGTAACCAAGTGGCCAACGGCCCATGTTACAATATGCTGGTCTCCGATTAAATATCCGTCGCCCTTGCCTTTGGCCCCTAACACCTTGGCAATATCCCTTGCAACAGATGGTTTTTCCGTAACGATTAGTTTTTTTCCCATTTGTATTCACTCACTTTTCACATCTTTGGTCTATGGTCTCTTCCATCTAGTATATCATCTTATTCTGGTAGTTTAGGTAATAAAGTTTCTTTCGGTGGTTTTTTTGAAAATAATTTGTATCTTTGACCCACTTCTGGGTAATGCCTTGTAAAAAGAATAAACTTTTCAATTACCTCTAAACTAGGGACACTTAGATACTGGCCCATCGCTTCTAACTCACTGTCAAAATTCTCCTTGATCTCTAAAAACTCCAAGAATTCTTTGATTAAGCTTTTTCTAGCCATTAAATAATTGCCCATTTGTTTCCCTTTTTCTGTTATCTCTAGTGGTCTATAAGGGGAATAGACTAAGTATTTTTGGTAATGTAGTCTTTGAATTGCCTGGACTACTCTAGATAGAGGCACCTTTAAATCTTGTGCTATTTCTAGACTTTTTACCTCCCCTTTTTCCTCTTGCACTCTGCAGATAATTTCCAAATAATCTTCTAAACTAGATGATAGCATATTCTCACCACTTTCTTAGGCCGCTATACTAATATATGATTCTGCCTAAGGTGTTATTCATTGACAAGCATATAGCTGGCATATTACAATAATAATGACATTAACTATAATGTCATTGAACTAGATAAGGGGGCATTAAATGTCAGAAATAGTACTATTTAGTGATAGTTCTTGTGATATTCCAGAACCTTTTATGCAAAAATATGATGTAAAATTAATTCCTTTTTATGTTTCTTTTGATAATGAAACATATTATAAAGAGATTAAAGAATTATCCATATCAGATTTTTATGCAAAAATGAGAGCGTCTCGGATTTTCCCAAAAACTTCTTTACCGTCTATTAATGACTACATTGAAGCGTTTACACCGTATTTAAAGCAAGATCTTCCAATTATCTGCGTGTGCCTTTCATCGCATTTTAGTGGCTCATATAATGCTGCTGTTAATGCACGGACTATTTTATTAGAACATTATCCTAAGGCAAATATTGCAATTATTAATTCTCTGAACGCAACTGGGGGTCAATACCTTCTAGTTGAACAAGTGGCACACATGATTGCGGATGATCTTGATTTTGATACCATTGTAGAAACTGCTGAGAAGTTACGTGAAACTGGGCGTATTTTCTTTTATGTAGACACCCTTGATTATCTTGAAAAAGGCGGCCGCATTGGTAAAGCTGCAGCTCTTTTAGGCACGGTCCTAAATGTAAAACCTGTCCTTTTTCTGGAAGATGGTCAACTTTTTCCTTGTAACAAGATGAGGGGAAAAAAACGTGCAATCCAGAAAGTTGTAGAACTTGTGAGTGACTACACAGTTGCTGATGGATTAGATGATTACAGGTTTGCCCTATGCCATGGTGATTGCCCAAAAGACAGTAAGCTTTTGGCTGGTGCTTGGAAGTCAATCCTTGGCACCACACCACCGGAGCCTTATAACATTATTGGGGTAACCATCGGTGTTAATACAGGGCCAGATGCTCAAGGAATTGCATGTATCAAAAAATATGACAGACTTTAGTCATAGAAAAAAGGTTAGGCCTAGGCCTAACCTTTTTTTATTTTAATAACTTGCTATTTGCTTACTTTAATATTTAATTTATGCAAGTAACTCACTGCCTCTAGAGCTGCTACCACACCTTCACCTACTGCTTTAGATACTTGGTAGGGACGGCCTGTGCAATCTCCTGCTGCAAAAACACCTGGCATATTTGTTTCCATTTGTCTGCCTACCTTAATTGAGTTGTTTTGAAGTTCAAGCCCACCTAAGATTTGGGCAATAGGTGTTGTCTCTTTTGCAATAAAAACCCCCTGGGCTTCAATATCACGATCATCTAAGGTAAGACCCGTTACAACCTGCTCCCCTAAAACCTTTTTAGGCTTGGCACGAATTATCTCAACATTTTCATTGACATGTTGTACATCCTTGTATAAAGGCACATAATAGGTTTTCCCAGTCACCTCTTGCAGGTAGTTGGCATCTTCTTCTGCCTCGGCAGTTTCCCCAATAAGGACAACTGTTTTGTCCCGGTATAGCATACCGTCGCATGTTGCGCAGTAGCTAACGCCTTTACCTAAGTACTCTTTTTCCCCTGGCATGGCTTTTGACTTTCCTAGGCCATTAGCAATAATAACTGTTTTTGCTTCAATAAAGTTGTTGTCCACATTTAGTGCATAGTAGTCTCCCATTGGAAAAATCTCAAGGACCCTGCCCTCTTCTATATCAACACCCATCTCGACAGCGTGCTTTACAAACTGTTCTACCATCTCTGGGCCTGTAACATCATGTATCCCTAGATAGTTATCCACCTTTTCTGCTTTATAAAGATAGCTTGTGTTTGGATTTCTACCAATTACCTTTACCTTTTTATTTCTAATCACACCGTTAATCGCTGCCGAGAGACCTGCAGGGCCTGCTCCTATTATGGCTATATCTAGCACCAAAACCACTCCTTATCAGTATTGTAATTTCTGTATATTGTATTATATCATAAAACACACTGTTTATGTGCCAGTTTTTTGACATTCATTTCTTGTAATTTTAAATACTTTTACCAAGTCCTTAAAAACGTAAAAAGAAGCTGATGGGGATCAGCTTCTTTTTATATTTATAATTAACTTGAGGGGGAGAATCTTAAAATCATTAACTCATATTACATCTATTTGTTCTCGGGGGAGAATTTCAAGATTTCTTAAATACTTTTATGATTTTATTTTAAGGCTTCTCCTTTTGGGTATGTTTCTATTATGGCTTATAAATGTGAATAAAATATGAATACAAGGTTAATACTTTAATATTTTTCCAGTAATTTAGGAATAAAAAAAGTACTGCTTCTATTTCACAATAGATTTGCAGCACTTTTTAGTCAAGCTCCCGAGCGGACTCGAACCGCCGATCGCCGCCTTACCAAGGCGGTGCTCTACCACTGAGCCACGAGAGCGTATCTTACAACCTGATACTTTTAACTCCAAAAATCATTATATCAGATTGTAAGAGGTTTGTCTACTATGTTTCTTTTAATTTGCAATATCTTCATCATCTAAGTCTTCAAGCTTTTTCTTTATTCTTTGGAGAGCATTGTCAATTGATTTATCTGGTCTGCCCAGTATCTTAGAAATTTCAAAGTAACTTTGGCCTTCTAAATATAATTTCAAGACATTGCTCTCTAGTTTGCTAAGGACATTATTAAGCTTTTTCTCCATAAGTTTCATTCTTTCTTGCCTAATGAGAAGTTCTTCTGGCCCTTGAGATGGTTCTAACTTTAATAAATCAAGAAAGGTTGCCCGGTCATCATCTTCATCAAAAATAGGCCTGTCTAAGGATACACTTGTGTTTAATACCATGTGTTTTTGTCTTGTAGCTGTTTTGAGGGCTGTGCTAATTTGGCCCTTAATACAAATAGATGCAAATGAGCGAAAAGATGCCTTTCTTGTTACATCATAATCACTAATTGCTTTAAAGAGCCCAATCATGCCTTCTTGTATGAGGTCTTCTCGGTCAGCCCCAACAAAGAAGTTTGTTCTTACATTACTTCTAACAAAGTTTTTATACCGCTGGACAAGAACTTCTGCTGCCCTTGGGTAACCTTCTTTGTATATGACGATAAGCTGCTCATCGTCTAGGCTTTCTAATTGGGCCATTGACATATGTAGTTGCTGTGCATTTCCCATTGTATCCCCCTTACTTCAAAGTATTTGTCTTGCTTTTAGTATATCCTACTTTCATGATATTGTTAAGTCAATGCCTTAAATTCAACTTTTATAGTGGTTCCATTATCTTTTATGCTTTTAATGGTTACCTCTGCTTTATATTTGGCCGAAATATTTCTAACAATAGAAAGCCCTAGGCCTGTACCACCATTTTTCCGACTTCTTGATGCATCTACCCGGTAAAAACGTTCAAATATTCTTCCTAAATGTTCCTGTTCAATCCCTATTCCATTGTCTTTAACCGTAAGAATAACTTTATCGTTTAGGGTTTCAATTTGCACCTTAATAAATCCTCTTTCTCTTCCATAGCGAATCCCATTATCTACAAGGTTATAAATAAGTTCCCAAATATCTTTTTCTACTGCTAAGATATTGCCTTGTCCTTGTACATATAGGTGTATTCCTTTTTCTACCCGAAGGCCTTCAAGTGATTGTATAACATCTTTTGCAACCTTATCAATAGGAATATCCTGCATCTTTAAGCTAGGGGTTTTGACACTCTCAGCCTCTGATAGATATAAAATATCATTTATTATGTTAAGAAGTCTGTCACTTTCCTTAACAATACGCTTTAGGTAATCCTCTTGCTGATCTTTCTTGGTAATAAGGCCACAAGCCATAAGATCTGCAAATCCTTTGATTGATGTTAAAGGACTCTTGAGTTCGTGAGATACGTTAGCAACAAAGTCAGTTCTCATTTGCTGGGTTTCTTCCATCTGGGCAAAATCATAATTTAGCTTTTTAATTAGGTAAGCTATGTTATTAAGCATAGGTTGTACTTCTGTAAATGTTTTAATATTATGGTCATTTTCCACTTGGCTTTGCCCTTTGTTTTCAAGTAGTTTATTAATCTTTTCTAGGGGAAATATTAACTTATCTGAAAGGTTATTTACAAACTTATTAATAATAAACATCATCAAGATACTTAGTACTATTATCATTGGCACCATGGTCTTCAAAAAATCATAGGTTACAACTAAAGGATATGAGAATCGTAGGATTAGGCTTTCATTTATCTTGGTTGCTGTATAAATTGTTTGCATTCCCCTTGTTTCACTTGCCCTTGTTTCTTCCCCAAAACCTGTTTCCATGGCACTGGCTACTTCTCCCCTATAGAGATGGTTTTCCATGGTTAAACTATCTGCGTGGCTATCGGCAAGAACTTTCCCCATAGGATCTATTAAGGTCACTCTAAGGTCTTTATTGGCATCAGCTAAAGAGCTTACATATACTTGTAGATCCACACTTGTTGGTATCCCACTAATTCTTACTGTTTCGGCCGCTATCTTTAAACTTTCTTTTGTATCCTTTAATCTTGTATTGTAGAACATAAAAAATGTGGCACATAAAATAGTTGTTATAATAATACAAAAACAAATGGTGTATGTAATTTTAATATACCTTTTCATGCTATCCCCTTTGTATGAATACTTTTTACTTGATAAACTTATAGCCATATCCCCGAACTGTTTCAATATATTTCGGATCTTCCGCCCGATCTGATAGCTTCTTTCTAATGGATTTAATGTGCATATCGACTGTTCTTGTGGTATTTGCCTCATAACTATAATCCCACGCCACACTTAGCAAGACTTCTCTGGACAAAACAATCCCAGCATTATTATACAGGTGAGCCAATAGTTCAAATTCCTTAAATGTGAGCCTTATCTTTTCACCCTTAATACTAACTTCTTTGCTGGCAAAGTCTATTTTTAAAGCTGAGCTTATCTCTGTTTTTTCTTCTTTTTGTGTTCTTCTTAGGGCTGTTTTAACCCTAGCCAAAAACTCTAAAACACCAAAAGGCTTGGTAATATAATCCTCTGCCCCAAGCTCTAAGCCTTTTACTTTATCTATTTCAGACCCCTTAGCTGTTAGAAAAATCACTGGAATATTCCTTGTGGTTTCCTTATCTTTAAGGTCTTTAATAATCTCCAGACCATTTTTATCTGGCAACATAATATCTAGTAGAATAAGAGCTGGGGTCTCTTCTTCTAGCCCTTGTAATAACTGTGTATACCCCAAAAAGCCCTCTGAGTCATACCCAGAAGCGCTTAGGCTAGCTAATATTAATTCTAATATGTCCTCATCATCTTCAACAACATAAATAATTGAAATACGTATCACTCCTACAGTATTCTTTTTTGTTTTCGCACCCCTGTTACATTAAAAACAACCCATTCTGCAATATTTTGTGCATGATCTCCTATTCGTTCTAGGTATTTGGCGATCATAAAGTAGTCTATGAACAATTCACCGTTCTTTGAATCTGCCTGAATGGCCTCAATCAGTTTTTGACGAACTTCTAGAAATAACCTATCTACCTCATCATCAGAATCAATAACGGCAGCTGCTAGAGCTGCATCATGGTGGACAAATGAGGTAATTGATTTTATAACCATTTTAACACACTTATCTGCCATTTCGTACAACAAGTCACTGCCTTCACTTGTGTTTCCCTCAAAGTTCATAATAATCTCCCCAATATCTGCACTTTGATCACAGATACGCTCCATATCTGTGATCATTTTGAGGGCCGTTGAAATCGTTCGTAAGTCCTTAGCTACTGGCTGTTCTGTGAGCAATATCCTAAGGGATTTCTTCTCTATTTTATATTCTAGTTCATTGGCTTGGTAATCATTTTCATAAACTTCTCTTGCTAGGGCTTTATCATTTGTCTTAAGGGCTTCCATAGCCTTTAATATGGTTCTTTCAATAAAGTCTCCCATTTTTATAACATCTTTATTTAAGGATTCCATTTCTCTCTCAAACTTATTTCGCATCATAACTTTCCTCTCCGGCATCAGCTTGCCTAATTTGTTTAGCCAAATCTTCCTGTTATATAATCTTCTGTTTTTTGATTGCTAGGGCTGGCAAAAATATCTAAGGTCTTGCCTATTTCTATTATTTCACCTAGTAAAAAGAAAGCTGTTTCATCACTTATTCTTGTAGCTTGTTGCATATTATGGGTGACCATAACAATGGTATACCTTTCCTTGAGCTCTAGAATCAGATCTTCTATTTTAGATGTTGATATAGGGTCTAGGGCACTTGTTGGCTCGTCCATAAGAAGAACATCTGGGTCTACGGCCAATGCCCTTGCTATGCAAATCCGCTGTTGTTGCCCGCCTGAAATACCTAAGGCACTCTTTTTTAATCTGTCTTTGGTTTCTTCCCAAATTGCTGCATCTCTAAGGCTTTTTTCTACAATTTCATCTAACTCAGATTTCTTAGTAATTCCGTGGGTCCGTGGTCCGTATGCTACGTTATCATAAATGCTCATAGGAAACGGATTAGGCTTTTGAAAGACCATCCCAACATCCTTCCTGAGTTTATTAACATCCATGTCCCCATAGATATTCTTGCTATTTAATAAAATCTCTCCTGTTACTGTGCATCCTTCAACTAAATCATTCATCCGATTAAGGGTTTTAAGCAGGCTGGATTTTCCACATCCTGATGGGCCTATAAAGGCTGTTATCTTATTTGCTTTTATAGGTAAGTTTATATCTTTTAAGGCTTGAAACTCATCATAGTATAAATTTAAGTTTTTGATTTGAAACTTATTCACATTAATTGACCTCTTTTCTTAACTTTTTTGCCACACCATTAGATATTGTATTAATAATAAACACTGTTATAAGCAGAACCAAAGCCGTTGCATAGGCTTGATTGGTGTGTAATCCCTCGCTTGATAGGGCGTACATATGGACTGAGAGGGTTCTGCCAGATGACCATAAATTCTCAGGAATTTTTGCAACTGTTCCCGCTGTATAAATAAGGGCAGCTGTTTCCCCCACAATTCTTCCCACACCTAGTATCACACCTGCTAATATTCCCGGAACTGCTGAGGGAAGTACTATTTTAAACACAGTTCTTAATTTACCTGCGCCGAGTCCAAAGCTGGCCTCTCTATAGGCGTCTGGAACAGATTTAAGGGCTTCTTCAGTTGTTTTAATCACCAAAGGTAAGATCATAATGGCCAAGGTGGATGCCCCTGATAAAATAGAAAATCCCCAGTTTAGCCTTGTCACAAAAAATAATAGGCCAAATAAGCCGTATACAATAGAAGGAATCCCAGATAATGTCTCAGCTGTTAGGCCTACAATGTCAGCTAATTTATTCCCTTTTTTTGCATATTCCACAAGATAGATGGATGTTGCAATCCCAATTGGCACAGCTATTATTAAAGCAAGGGCTGTTATAATTAGGGTTGTCATCATAGCAGGGAAAAGGGATACATTCTCACTATTATAGGTAAGGGCAAATAAAGAAGGGGTAATATAAGGAGCCCCTTTTACAATGACGTACAGGATAATATAAGTAAGAATAGCTGTTGTTGTTAGGGCCCCTAATATGACTAGGACAAATAATGTTTTAGATAGGAGATCTATTCTTTTCTTATTCATAAAACTTTCCTCCTTTTTTGATCATTGCAAATGATAGGTTGATCATTAAAATAAAGACAAATAGGATCACAGCAGTTGCAATCAAGGCTTCTCTATGAAGGTCTGCTGCATATCCCATTTCTATTACAATGTTAGCTGTTAGTGTTCTAACACCTTTAAATAGACCATCAGGCATACGTGCTTGATTGCCTGCCACCATGATAACAGCCATTGTTTCTCCAATTGCCCGTCCTATTCCCATAACAATTGCGGCATAGATGCCTGATTTTGCTGCGGGTAATACAACAAAAAACACGCTTCTCTCGTGGGTCGCCCCAAGTGCTAAGGAGCCTTCATAGTAATGTTTGGGTACGGCCCTTAAGGCTGCTTCACTTATGCCAATAATCGTTGGGAGAATCATAATGCCAAGAAGAATACTAGCTGTTAGTATGCTACTACCATTGCCTGGGAATATCCTCCTCATTAAAGGAACTAATACGACAAGTCCAAAGAAGCCGTAGACAACTGAAGGAATTCCTGCTAGTAGGTCAATGGCAGGTTTTAGTATTTTATACCCTTTACCAGGACAATAAAACGCCATAAATATTGCCGTTAAAACACCTGTAGGAACACCAAAGAGTATCGCGCCTCCTGTTATATAGATACTTCCTAATATCATGGGCAATATACCAAAAGAAGCTGGAATATCACTAGGTGCCCAGTTCTTGCCGAGTAAGAAATCAAAGACACCTATTTTAGCAATTGCCGGTATCCCATTTGTAAATAAGAAGATACAAATAAGCGATACGGCAACAATAGAGGCTGTGGCGCAAATTAGAAATATTATTTCCATTGTTTTTTCTTTTAATTTGGCAGACATTATTTCACTTCCTTATTTAATCTGATTCCACTTTGTAATGACCCCAGTAAAGATTTCTTTTACATTTTCACTGGTTAATTCATCTAGGCTATTTGCTTTGTTTGCTATAACCACAATGCCATCAATTGCTATTTCTATGCCATTTAACACTTCTTTTTCACTGTCTTTTAGGGGTCTTGATGCCATACCAATATCACATATTCCTTCTATAGCACCGTTCATTCCTGCTGTTGAGTCACTTAATTGAATCTCTATTTCTGCCGCTGTATTAATCTGCTCGTAAGCTTCTTTTAACTTCTCCATAATGGGCGTTACTGAAGATGAGCCTGCCACAACGATTTTTCCTGCTGGTTTATCACCGGCATATTCAGGGGCATCATCTGTTATTGAAATATAGCTCTTACCCACAACCTCTTGTCCCTGAGCGCTTAATATATAAGCTATGAAATCCTTTGCTAGGCCTTCTGGTTCTTCTTTAGTTGCTATATTAAATGGGCGAGCAATCTTGTATTCTCCGCTTTTGATCGTCTCAGAACTAGGTAATACGCCGTCTATTTTTACCGGTTTAATACTATCATTAAGTGACCCTAAGGATATGTAGCCAATTGCCTGTTCGTCTGCAGATACATTGGTTAGCATAATGTCTGTTTTAGGTGCAATTGTCGCTTCTTTTGTTGTTCGGTCTGTTTTGTTACCGTTATCATCCTTTTCTTCAATGCCAACAAGTTCAATAAATGCCCCCCTAGTTCCTGATCCATCTTCACGGCTAATGACAGATATACCACTATCTGCGCATCCAACTAGTAATATGGCACTTGTAATTGTCATTAGGGCTAATTTTAATGTTTTATTCATGTGTTCCTCCTTAATTGATGGTTTATGGTTCATTACAATTTGTATTATAATAAGCCACCGTGTACACCACATATAGCTTGTGTAAAGATTAGGTAAAGTATTTTAGACAAAAAAATGCCCCTTTAGCCTTTGCTAAAGAGGTTCTATCTGCTGTCTAGATAGTCAATGGAAAAAATCTTGGTTTATAATGTCATATTTGTATTTTGTGTATAGAATCTTATAAATAGACTCTTCTAGTCTCTCATCTGTAATGATCCCGTTATCATAGGCTTCTAGCAGGTGATTGTAGGCCTCTTCAATGTCTGGCATGAGTA
>CAZLPH010000015.1:8183-10288 GCA_964561345.1 uncultured Candidatus Epulonipiscium sp. | reverse complement strand
TCTGGGTCACTGCCAAAACTTCTTTTTCCAATAACTTGGTTACTTGGATTGCTCCAAATATCAGCAACAGGTGCAAAATCCATATTAAAACCAAGTTCTTTTAACATGATTCCCAATGCTTTCCCGATTTCATAGGCTTGTTCTATGTTACCAGCCTCCCCAATGTCAAAGGCTAGGGGCATAGGGTCAAATCCCATATCTGGGTTGTCTGCAATTCGGCTAACACTGCCACCTTCTTCATCTACACCAATCCACAAGGGAATATTGCTTTTTTCTTGTAAGTCTTCTATTAAAGTCTGAACCTGGTCCTTACTTGTAATGTTTTCCTTAAATAAAATAACACCGCCAACTTGGTAGGCTTCAAGAACCTCTTCCATTGACTTTGTCAGTTCCTCTACGGAATCATTATATTGAAAGGCCCTAAATGCTGGCATTAACAATTGCCCTATTTTTTCCTCTGCAGACATGTCTTTAATATGTGCTTGAATCTTTTCAGGGATATTGATCAGGGTGGGTTCCCCAATTTTATCAAGGACCTGGTCTTGTTGATGTGGATGGACTACTAAGGGTTCCTTTTTTTCCACCTGCCTACATCCTGTCATGCCTACTCCTAATATTAAGGCTATTAAAAATAGTGTCATCTTTTTCATACTTATCTCCTCTTAATTATTATTATCATGCTTTTGCAATACGTCTAGAAAGGGATTATCTTTTAGACTGTCATAATAATGGTTTTTAATAATCTCCAAAAAACCTTCATGGTAATTATCTATTCCTCTAAGTATTTTACATCCAATTTCGCCATGATTATAATAACTGTTTATTTTTTTATACTGACCATACTTCTTTAGCTTGCCCCTTGTTAATTTGTCTAGGATAACAATAACCCCTTTGCCCACGGGCCCTAATTTAACATGTATTTTACCAATATCATGTAAAAGTCCTAGTCTAATTAAAAACACTTTATTTATATCCTCATCCATCATCTCTTTTGCAATATCAGTTGCCACATTAATAGAATGCTTCTGCTCTGATAGCTGAAGTTTCTCAAACAAGGCCTGCTCTTTTGTATTTAAATACAATCTTACAAAGTCCCATTCTTCCAGTGAAACCTTGGCTGTCACAGCCAAATAAAACTGCTTTATACGATAAAACATAATATTCCTCCTATTCCTATAGTACCATAGCTGGGGACGGTTAACAATATTTAGGGGTGGGGGCGTGGAAGCCTTTAGTGCCTGTCCCCACTTCAGTCTACTAAAGTGGGGACAGGCACTAAAGGCTTATGACTAGATTGCCCCCCAGCCCCAGGGCCGACTACCAGGGCCTCGCCTGCAAAATCTGGCAGTCATTTGGACAAGCAAGCTTTTATAAGGGCACCTTATATGCGCGCGGTCCATATGACTGCCAGATTTTGCGCCGTAGCCCTCCCAGGGTAGCTCTTCCCATAAATCAGCACTTGACAAGATTCCACCCCTTTGCTATACTTAGCTAAATATAAAATTAAATAGTTGGATTAATCATCCAGAGAGGTGGAGGGTCCTGGCCCTGTGAAACCCAGCAACCTACATTGTAAGGTGCTAAATCCAGCTGCTCATAGCAGAAAGATGATTGTATTATTGTATACGGACCTCTTTCTCTTAATAGAAAGAGGTTTTATTATTATACTAGGAAAGGAACGACTTCATGATTGTAATTAAAAACTTATCCAAAGAGTTTATTGCCTATGATCAAAACGTCTCTGCTGTTAATAATGTGTCAATTAATGTAGACAAAGGTGATATTTTCGGGATTATCGGTCTTAGTGGCGCTGGTAAGTCAACCCTTGTAAGATGTATTAATCGTCTTGAGGAACCAACCAATGGCCAGATATATATAGACGGCGAAGAAATAACCGGCGCCTCTGAGAAACGTTTACGTGAGATGCGTAAAAAAACTGGTATGATTTTTCAGCACTTTCATCTGCTTAACATGAGGACCGTTGAGGAAAATATTGCTTTTCCATTAGAGATTTCAAATATTGCTAACAAGGAGAAACGCATTACAGATCTTCTTCGTCTTGTGGAGTTAGAGGATAAAAGGCATAGTTATCCTTCCCAATTAAG
>CAZLPH010000015.1:0-8083 GCA_964561345.1 uncultured Candidatus Epulonipiscium sp. | reverse complement strand
CAAGGTACTTTAACAGATATTTTCGCCAATTCACAGCACCCTATAACGAGCCAATTTGTCAGTAGTGTTTCTCATGATCTGCCCGATTTTCTCCTAACGCAAAATCCAAATAATTTACTTATGCGTATTAGCTACCAATCAGAAAGAGTTGGGAAGCCTTTACTTTCTAAGGCTATTCGAAAATTTGATGTGGATGCCAATATTTTACTTGGGGGGATTGATAACTTGGGAACGAGTATTGTTGGTAATCTTATTGTAGAATTTTCTGGGGATCCAGATCAAATTCAAGGGGCTATTAACTATTTAGAAGAAAACAACGTTACATGTGAAAGGGTGAAGCGACATGAGTGAGTTTATAGCATTAATCATTAAACTTTTGCCAGGCGCAACCCTCGAAACATTATATATGGTATTTGTTTCAACACTGGTTGCAACTGTTGTTGGTGGTCCTATGGGCGTTATTCTTATTATTTCAGCCAAGGGTGGCATACGAGAAAACGTTCCACTTAACCAAATTTTATCCGCAATCGTTAATATCGGGAGATCTTTTCCTTTTGTTATCTTAATTATTTCTATTATGCCTTTGACACGCTTAATTGCAGGAACAAGCCTTGGAACGACGGCAGCTATTGTGCCCTTGACCATTGCAGCAATTCCTTTTGTGGCCAGAATCATTGAGGGTTCTCTGATGGAGCTGGATAAGGGGATTGTAGAGGCAGCCCAGGCCATGGGGGCAACAACCTGGCAGATTATCTACAAAGTTCTTGTACCTGAGGCTATGCCAAGTATGGTGGGTGGCATTACACTTACTATTATTAACCTCATTGGCTATAGCGCTATGGCGGGAATGGTAGGTGGCGGCGGACTTGGAAAAGTTGCCGACCAGTATGGTTATAAGGGGTTTAACGGCCCTGTTATGATTGCAACGGTTATTTTGATTATTATATTAGTACAGATTATTCAGTGGCTAGGCAATACCATTGCCGGGGCTATTAATAAAAAATAGATAAATATTAAATAAAAAAATTAAAGGGGATGATTGATATGAAAAAAACATTAAGACTTGTCAGTATTTTAGCACTTTCAGCACTGGTACTAGGGGGTGTTGCAGGCTGTGGTAAAGCTGCTGCTAAAGATGAGACCATTAAGGTTTCAGTGACATCTGTACCGCACGCAGAAATAATGGAGCACATTAAACCAACACTTGAAGAAAAAGGTGTCAAGATTGAAATTACAGTTGCGGATGATTACAATATTCATAACAGATCTTTAAATGAAAAAGAAATCGATGCAAACTTTTTTCAACATTTTCCATTTTTAGAAGAGCAAATTGCTGACTTTGGTTATGAGATTCAAGAATTCGGTAAAATACACATAGAGCCGCTTGGGGTTTACTCCAAAAAATACGCTTCTTTAGAGGAACTTCCAGAAGGCGCAACAATCTCTATTCCAAATGACCCATCAAACGAAGCCCGTGCACTTGCACTTCTTCAACGTAACGGCTTAATTGAGCTTAATGACATTAATGACCTAAAATCATCAATTTTAGATATTAAGGAAAACCCAAAGAATTTTAAGTTCCAAGAAATTGATGCTGCCATGCTTGCAAGAACTTTAGATGATGTAGATGTATCTGTTATTAACACAAACTTTGCCCTAGCTGCAGATCTTAATCCAACAGAGGATGCCCTTGTTATTGAAGATGCTGACTCACCATATGTTAACATTCTTACAATCCGCACAGGTGATGAGGACCGCGAAGGATTAAAGATACTTAAAGAAACACTGATGAGTGATTCTGTGAGAGACTTCCTTAATGAAAAATATGAAGGGGCTATTGTTCCGGTGTTTTAAGTTCTCCTTCTTAGAAAATATAAAGTAAAAAAGGCCCTTCAGGTTTCTGACCTGAAGGGCCTTTTCTACTTTATGATTATAGATTTTTACCTATGAATCTTTCTACCTCTTCCTTGTTTGGTAGGGCTGTAATAGCCCCTTGTTTTGTTGTGGTTAGGGCTGCTGCTGCATTAGAAAAGAGCAGCATTTTTTTTAGTGTATCTTCTTGGATAGTGTTTATATCTGTATTTTTATCTGCTAGTTGATAGAGGAGTGAGCCGATGAAGCTATCGCCGGCTCCTGTTGTATCGACTGTATCGACAGAATACCCTAACACGTGGACTTCTTTATCACCTATGTAGGCACTTACCCCACTACCACCTTTTGTAACGATTAGTAATTTAGGTTTTAATGCTAAGATAGATTTGATAGCCTCATCTTCATCAGCTATTTCCGTAATAAACTCTAATTCATCTTCACTAATTTTCAAGATATCTGCATATGGTAAGAAACGCTGAATGACCTTTCTATATTCCGCGTGATTATCCCATAGAGGCAAGCGAATATTAGGATCAAAGCAAATAGTCCCCCCTAGCTTCTGAACGCCTTTAATAGCAGCCACATGAGCCTGTCTAACGGGGGCATCTACAAGGCTAACAGAGCAAAAATGCAAAATATCTTCTTGTTTAAAAGAGCTTACATCTATTTCCTCCGCGCTTAGCAACATATCCGCACTGGGATTTCTATAAAAAGAAAATTCCCTTTCTCCGTCTTCTCTTAAGGAAACAAAAGCTAGTGCCGTATTGGCCTTGTTTGTCCTTTTTATATGGGTTGTTTGAACCCCAACGTCATCTAGCACCTCAACTAAGAAATCACCAAATGCATCCTCTCCTAGCTTACCAATGAAGCTACTCTTTCCACCTAGTTTAGAAACTGTTGCTGCCACATTGGCAGGCGCACCGCCAGGTGCTTTTTTAAATGTCACAACATCTTTTAATCCGACACCTTTTTGCTGAGGAATAAAATCAATCAAAGCCTCCCCTATGGTCCATACCCTTGCCATCATAATCCCTCCTATACTTCTATATCCCACTTATTAATATGACGTATTACAATCTCTTTGTCTGTAAAAAATTCAATTCCTGCTGCATCTGAATCTGGGTATACTGTTGCAGACATGACACGTTCCCCGTCTTGCATAAATACCTCTACTGCGCTTCGGTCTATGAAAACCCTTAGCTTTAAGAGCCCATCATACAGAGGAATAACGGCCTTTCTCACACTATCTTGGTCAATCTCTTGGCCGCTCTTAGAACGGTCTAAAATGAACTTAGACTCTTTTGTATCATAAGATAGCTTTGTCTCTTGCTTGTCATTTTTTAAAACTGATAGGCCAAATTCTGTTGCTTCTAAAGTTTCTATTTCTAGCTCTATATGTTGACCTTGAACCCCGTTTAAGACCATTTTATTTTTTACTGGTACATTGCTATAGCTGACATGATTGCTTCTGTACTGCTCAATATCATCTACAGGAATTTGATATAACTTACCATTAATCATCTTTAGTTCTCTTGGAAGGGTCATGGCCCCTGCCCAATTATGTGCTTGGCTATTTGTTGGGTTGTTTCTATCCCACATGTTCATCCAGGCTATCATAATGCGGCGCCCCCTATTATCTTCTAAGGTCTGTGGTGCATAAAAATCAAATCCATCGTCAATTTGATCCATGGTATGATAATCGTATTTTCCAGTCTCTAAATTTAGCTTTCCAACAAGATATAAACTAGAATGCAAATTAGAATACTTGTCACCATCATTTTCTAAAAACTGTGGGGAAACAATTAACACATCCTCTTCTCCCATAGGAAAGACATCTGGGCACTCCCATATATCCCCTATCTTATGTTCACTCCGCGCAAGCTCTCCGACATATTCCCATTCTAGCAAGTCCTTAGATTTATATAATAAAACTTGCCCACTTTTATCTGTGTGACGTGCGCCTATTACTGTGTAATAATATTGTCCACGTTTAAATACCTTAGGATCTCTAAAATCTTGTGGCATTGTAGAGTCTGGTGCATCATTACTTCCAATGACAGGGTTAGATGCAATCTTTTCAAATTCAATCCCATCTTTAGACCTTGCTATATTTTGAACCTGCCTAATACTTTTAGGATTTCCAGGGTCAGGGTCCAAATGACCTGTATACATTAAATATAATTCGCCATCTTTTTCAATAGCACTTCCAGAAAAACATCCATTTGCATCGAATGTAGAGTCAGGTGCCAAGGCTACTGGTAGGTGTTCCCACTTGATTAAGTCTTTACTCTTTACATGTCCCCAGTGCATGGGGCCCCATTCGCTGCTATAGGGATGGTATTGGAAAAATAGATGGTACTCATCTTGATAGGTGCAAAACCCATTGGGATCATTAATCCACCCTACTTCCCCCATAACATGGTATTTAAGCCTATATTTACTGTCTACTTTAGACCTATTTTCCTTTATATACTGACGTGCCTTCTGTAAATTAGTCACCTTATTCATCTCCTCTATAAATTAACGTTTTATCCTTTAACTGATCCAATCATGGTACCCTTTACAAAGTACTTTTGTAAAAACGGATACAAAATTAATACTGGAACACTTGCTACCATAATAACCCCATATTTAATTAACTCTGAAACTCTTTGCTGGGCTGCGTATGAGGCCGCATCCATTGACATTTGTGTTGTATTGACTTGGTTTTGAACCAAGATATTTCTTAGTATAATTTGAAGTGGGTATAGTGATTCGTCTCTTAAGTAAATTAATGCATCAAAGAATGAATTCCAATGGCCCACGCCATAATAAAGTACTAAAATAGCAATAATTGGTTTAGAAAGTGGTAACACAATTTTTCTAAAGAATTGAGCATCAGAACATCCATCAATTACGGCTGCCTCTAGTAGCTCGTCTGGTATTGTATTTTCTAAAAATGTACGTGCTATGATCAGATTAAAGACTGATACAGCGTTGGGTATTACCAGTGCCCAGATGGTGTTTAACATCTTTAGATCCTTGACCACTAAGTAAGTCGGTATGAGTCCCCCATTAAAAAACAATGTAAATGTTATAAATAACATAAAGAACTTTCGGCCTGGTAAATCTTTTCTCGATAAGGCATATGCCGCAGTTAATGTTAATGTCACATTAATGAGTGTCCCTACAAGGGTATAAATTAGTGAGTTCCTATACCCTATCCATATGGAATTATCTCTAAAAATTCTTTCATATCCTTCAAAAGTAATTTTTTTGGGTAGTAACCATACTTCTCCTGCATATATGGCACTTGGATCACTAATAGATGCAATCACCATAAAGTACAAGGGATACAAAACCAATATGACACAAATTGTTAATATGGTAAAATTAAGCACATCAAAAATCCAGTCTTCTGTTGATCTTCCGTTCCTATTTAATATCCGCATTTTTTCCCTCTCCTTTACCATAAGCTCGTGTTAGATAGTTTCCTTGATATTTTATTAGCGCCTACTACCAATACTAAATTGATCACAGAGTTAAACAATCCCACAGCTGTTGAAAAACTGTATTGGGCTTGTTCTAGACCAACCTGGTAGACATATGTCGGTAAAATGGATGATTTTTGCATGTTAAGAGCTGTTTGCATTAACAATGCTTTTTCATGACCAATGCCCATAATCCCGCCCAAAGCTAAAATAAACATAATTACAATTGTTGGTAATATTCCCGGAATGTCCACGTGGATTATTCTTTGTAATTTGTTAGCCCCATCTACAATGGCTGCTTCATGTAGTTCCTGAGATATTCCTGCCAATCCTCCCAGATAAACAATTGTCCCAAATCCTGTGGTTTGCCATATACCTGATAAAATATACATTGGTTGAAACCACTCTGCTTCTCCAAAAAAGAATACTGCTTCTCCCCCAAAGGACTGGATAATCTTATTAATAAGCCCTGATGATGGGGATAAAAATACCATCATCATTCCTACTAATACCACTACAGAAATGAAGTTAGGTGCATAAATAACTGTTTGCACAAATTTCTTGTATTTTTCATGTTTAAACTGATTGAGTAAAAGTGCTAAAATAATAGGAAGTGGGAAAGAAAAAAGCAAGCCATATACACTCAATCCTACGGTGTTTTTTAATAAATCCCAAAAGTTATATGAGTTAAAAAATCTAGCAAAGTGCTCCATTCCAACCCATGGACTCCCCATAATCCCCTTGCTGGCTATAAACTTTTTAAATGCAATTTGAACACCATACATGGGTGCGTATTTAAAAACTATTATCCATATAAGTGTTGGGAGAAGAAATAAATATAATTGATATTTGGCTAGAATCTGTTTTGTTGTCAGTCTTTTAGATGTTTTAGTCTCTACCACAATAACCGCCCTCTTTTCTTTTTTTATAAATAAATTTACTATTATTCTTGCGACGTAATCGTTTACCTATCTTTCCTACATCTATCTATTAGATGCAGGGGCTAACAAGATTCCCTTTGTATTATTTCTGTTGGTAACTTATATTCTTTGTATTCTCTGCTAGGTGATTGTATCCTATCTAATAGTATCTCTGCTGCTTTTTTGCCTAATTCAATTGACGGCTGCTTAATCATTGTAAGTGTTGGCGAGGTTACTTTAGCCCATTCATAATCATCAAACCCTATTAAAGCAATATCCTTGGGAATTTTATGGTTGTGTTCTTTTAAATACTTAAATACGCCCATGGTCATTACATTATTGCTAACAAATATGGCTGTTACACTTTCTCGCTCTACTAATTCTTGTGCTAACTCATAACCACTTTCAAATTTAGAAATCCCCTCTTTTATAAACTTTGGATTAATCTCTAGCTTATGATCTATAAGGACTTGCTTGTATCCATCTAGTCTTTGAGTTGTTGATGAAATGTCTAAGGCACTGGTAATAAATCCTATCTTCTTATGTCCCTTGTTAATGAGTAATTCTACTGCTTCATATGTCCCTTGCTGGCCATTTGCTAGAACACAGTCTCCGTCATACCCTTCTGGCGTCCTGTCAATAAAGACTAGGGGAAACTCTGGATGCAAAAGTTCTTCTAAGTAGGCGTGGTTATTGGCTGTTGGGGCTATGATCATACCATCTACTTGTTGTGCATTTAGAATTCTTATTTGTTCTTGTTCATCTTCTACGCTTTCATTTGAATTACATAATATTAAATTATAGCCATCTTCTTTTAAAACTGATTGTATTCCTTGGGCCACAGACATAAAAAAGGAGTTTGACGTATCATTTTCTAATACGGGTACTAGTAAACCTACTGTTTTTGATTTCTGGCTACGCAGGCTTCTTGCCACATGATTGGGCCTATATTCTAATTCTTTCATAGCCTTTACTACTCTTAATTTTGTATCGTCTGCTACATATCTTGTTTTATTAATAACATGGGAAACAGTTGTATGATTCATTTATGATAATGTCCTAGTATACCCCAAATGATTATGTCCCAACTTAATCATTTATATATTATAATAGACCTCATGAATAATAAAATGAGGTGAGGAAAATCAGGAAGGTAATACTTACAATGGATGAGAACAAAAAATACGAAATTATAAAAAAAATTGTGGATACAAATGGCAACAAAAAAACGGCTGAGCTGAAGATAGGATGCACAGGCCGTCATATTAATCGATTGATCAAAGGATACAAAGAACAGGGAAAGGCTTTCTTTATCCACGGTAATCGTGGACGTAAACCAATTAGTACTATCCCAGAAAAGACAAAAAAATTAATCCTAGACTTATATCTTACAAAGTACTTTGACTGCAATCTAACGCATTATAGTGAGCTTCTAGAAGAATTAGAAAGGATTCACATATCAGTTAGTACGATTACTTCTGTTCTTAGAAAAGCTCATATTCTATCACCTAAAGCAAATCGTTCTTCCAAGAAATTATTAAAAAAAGAACTGCAAGCGCTTAAGTCTAAGAGTAAGTCTAAAAAAGAAATAGCTGCTATTCAAAGCACCATTCTGGATCTTGAGGATTGCCATCCTAGGCAGCCTAGATGTGCCTACTTCGGCGAAGTACTTCAAATGGATGCATCTGTGCATCTTTGGTTTGGAGACTCAAAAACTCAGCTTCACATTGCTGTCGATGATGCTACCGGTAAGATTGTCGGTGCTTATTTCGATAAACAAGAAACTCTAAATGGGTATTATAATGTCCTCCATCAGGTTCT
>CAZLPH010000014.1:0-23055 GCA_964561345.1 uncultured Candidatus Epulonipiscium sp. | reverse complement strand
GTTCCTGATTTTCAAAAAATGACCACAGAGGAAGCAAAAAAGTATGCCAAAGAATATGATTTAACGATTCAAATAGAAGGCCAGGGGGGAGAGATAGTCACTCAGTTCCCCCATCCAGAAGACTATATCAACTACGGGAATAGAATTCTATTATATACCCAGTAGTATTCCTGAAAATAAGTTTTATTTTAACAACCATTTTACCAAAGTCATGATATAATATAAGAGATTTGCATACGATTGAATTTACAGGAGGTAAAATATGAATTTAGAAAAAATACTAAGCAATATTCCTTATGAACTTATTCAGGGGACTTGTGACTTGACAATAGAGAAGATTAGTTATGATTCCAGGGTTAAAATGAAAGATGGTCTATTTATCTGTATTGAAGGCTATACAGTGGATGGTCACAAATATATCCAATCTGCCATTGAGAATGGCGCCCATGCTATTATAATCCAAAAAGATTCAGATGTAGAAATACCGGGGAACATTACGGTTATAAAAGTGAAAGATACAAGGGCTACTATGGCTATTGTTGGCGCTAATTTTTATGGCCATCCATCTAAAGACATGGCCCTAGTTGGAATAACAGGGACTAATGGAAAAACCACTACGACGTATCTGATTGCGTGGATTTTAGAATCCCTATCCGAGAAAATTGGTGTTATTGGAACCATAGAAAACCGTATCGGTGATCAGGTTATAAAAGCAGAGCGTACAACGCCAGAATCTCTAGATTTGCAAAAACTCCTTCGAACAATGAAAACGGAAGCTGTATCCCATACTATAATGGAAGTGTCTTCTCACGCTCTGGCCTTAGAACGGGTAAAGGGAGTTAAATATAAGATAGGAATGTTTACAAATCTGAGCCTTGATCATATGGATTTTCATAAAACAGAAGAAAGATACTTAGCTGCTAAAACTAAATTGTTTACCATGTGTGATAAGGGTGTCGTTAACATCGATGACCCTCATGCCAAGGCTATGACGGATATTATGGGGTATGAATTGTATACTTTTGGCATTGATAAAGAGGCAGATTTTATGGGGAGTAATATTCATATAAGTCACGAGGGTGTTGCCTTTGACCTACTTATGAAAGATGAAAGTTACCCAGTGTTTATGCCGATTCCAGGTAAGTTTTCAGTGTATAATGCCCTAGGAGCCATTGCAACAACTTATTTGTTAGGTGTTGCCATAGAAGATATTATAGCAGCCTTGGCCAATGTACCGGGTGTACCAGGGAGGATTCAAAGTGTCCCCACAACAAAGGACTTTAGCGTTATTGTGGATTATGCCCATACACCAGATGGCCTTGAAAATGTCCTAAAGACTGTAAAAGAGTTTGTGACATCTAAGATCATAACGGTTTTTGGGTGTGGTGGAGACCGGGATAAAACAAAGAGGCCCATTATGGCTGAGATTGCTAGTAAATACTCTGACCACACAATTATTACATCTGATAATCCTAGAAGTGAAGACCCAGATGAGATTATAAAAGATGTAGAAGTGGGTATTAAAGATACTGGCAAACAATATCAGACCTTAGTAGACCGAGAGATGGCAATTAAAACAGCCATAGGAATGGCCAGAAAAGGTGATGTAATTGTTATTGCAGGTAAGGGACATGAAGACTACCAAATCCTTAAAGACCGCATTATTCACTTTGATGATGTAGAAGTGGCTGATAAATATCTTCAGGAGGTAGAGTGATGGAGCCTTTAAGCTTAGAAGAGATTGTATCTGCTGTGGGAGGGACGTGTCTAAACGGCAATCCTGATAATATAACTATCACATCTGTTTCTATCGATAGTAGAGACATAAAAAAAGGTGCTTTGTATATTCCCATTAAAGGTGATAGGTTTGATGGCCATGGTTTTATAGAAGAGGCCTTTGACAAAGGCGCTAACATAGCCCTTACACAAAATAAAATCCTGCCGACAACTGATGATGTTTTGATTTATGTAAAGGACACGAAAAAAGCTTTAATGGATCTTGCTAGCTACTATAGAAGTTGTTTTCATATCCCAGTTGTTGCTGTAACGGGAAGTGTTGGTAAAACCAGTACAAAAGATTTAATTGCTGCTGTTTTATCATCTAAATATAATGTGCATAAAACCCAAGGAAATTTCAATAATGAAATAGGCCTTCCTCTTACTATTTTTGGTCTAACAAAGGACCATGATGTGTTAGTTGTAGAAATGGGGATGAATCATTTTGGGGAAATCCATAAGCTAAGTCAAATAGCAAAACCTGATATAGCTGTCATCACCAACATAGGTGTATCTCATATTGAGAACCTTGGCAGTAGGGCGGGGATTTTTAAAGCTAAGTCTGAGATTCTAGATGGTATGTTAGAAGAGGGTGTTTTAATTGTTAATGGTGATGATGACCTGCTAGCTAACCTTCAGGTGCCACAAATTACATTTACTTATGGAAGAGATGAAAAGCACACATTTTATGCCAAAAACCCTAAGGCTGCCGGGGTAGAAGGAATATTAGCTATATTTAATACGCCCCAGTGGTCAGACGAAATTATTATTCCAGGACTAGGGGAACATATGATAGACAATGCCTTGGCATCTATTGCAGTGGGCCAGCAACTTCACCTTTCAAAGGCGGAAATTAAAGAAGGATTTAAACACTATAGGCCAACAGGAATGAGAATGGATCTGCAACTTGGGCCAAATAATGTTTATGTTATAAATGATGCCTATAATGCTAGCCCAGACTCTATGAAAGCGGCTATTAAAGTTCTGCCTACCATACCCCATACAAAAAGGTGTGTTGCTATACTTGGGGATATGTTTGAGATGGGTGACTATGCCAGTTCGCTTCACAAAGAAGTTGGCAGATTTATAGGAGAAGAAAAGATTATTGATTTATTAATAACGGTGGGAGATATGTCTAGGCATATACAAGGTGGGGCGATAGAATATGGGTTTAGCCCCCATAATACAGTGCATTTTAAAAGCCAAGAAGCTTTAATTACAGAGCTTAAAGCGTTAATTCATTCAGGGGATATCGTTCTTGTGAAAGCATCAAGAGGAATGGCTTTAGAAAAAACAGTAGATGAAATAAGAAAGGTGAATTTAAATGAATCATAAACCAATCTATGGGATTTTAATTGCATTCCTATTAAATATAGTGATGAGCCCTATTGTAATTCCTTATTTGCAAAAATTAAAATTAGGTCAATATGTGCGGGATGATGGGCCGGATACACATCTGCAAAAAGCAGGAACCCCAACCATGGGTGGCGTTATTATTCTATTTAGTATATTAATTACCAGTTTGTTTTTTATCGTTAACAATAGAGAGGTGCATACTATTTTAGTTGCTATATTTGGATTTGGCATGATTGGGTTTGCTGATGACTATATAAAGGTTGTAAAAAAACGATCATTAGGCCTAAAACCAGGGCAAAAAATTATAGGGCAACTTCTTGTGGCTATTATATTTGGATTACTCCTTAGATATTACCTGCAAATGGATACCAATATTTTATTGCCATTTAGCGGTGGTAAGGAGATCGAGTTGGGATGGCTCTACTTTCCTTTTCTTATATTTGGCGTGCTTGGAACTGTTAATGCTGTTAACTTAACAGATGGTTTGGATGGCTTGGCATCAGGGGTTACAGTAATTGTAGCGACTTTTTTTACAGCTGTAAGTTGGGGGTTGCAAAGTAATGTATTGCCTATATCTGCAACAGCTATGGGAAGTTTACTTGGATTTTTGCTTTTTAATACATATCCGGCAAAGATTTTTATGGGTGATACAGGGTCCCTTGCTCTTGGAGGATTTGTTGTTTCAACTGCTTTTATTCTTAAAATGCCACTTTTTATTTTAATCGTTGGTTTTATTTATGTGGTTGAAAATCTATCTGTTATTATCCAAGTAGGCTATTATAAAATGACTAAAAAAAGAATCTTTAAAATGGCGCCTATCCACCACCATTTTGAATTGTCAGGCTGGCCAGAAACCAAGATAGTTACGGTGTTTTGTATTATTACGGCAATGATGTGTTTAATAGGGCTTATAGCAATATAATGGAGGAATAATATGGAATTACAAAATAAAAAAATACTTATAATTGGCAGTGGCGCCAGTGGAATGGGTGCAGCCAAGTTAGCTGCCGCAAAAAAAGCAAAGGTCAGTATATATGATAAGAAGTCCTGGGAAGAGCATGATGATCAGGAGAGAAATCAGCTAGAAAACCTTCAAAAAAATGGCGTTAAACTACTATTAGGTGTGGATATTATAGAAAGTATAAAAGAGTATGCATTAATTATTAAGAGTCCTGGTGTTCCAATGGATTTGCCTTTTATTGTCTATGCTAAGAAAAATAAAATTGATTTAATTGGAGAATTTGAATTTGCCTCACGATATGCTAAGGCACCTATTACTGCTATTACAGGCACTAATGGGAAAACCACCACAACCTCACTTGTTGGTAATATTGTAAAAGCTCATATAAAAAACACTTATGTGGTGGGGAATATTGGAAGGCCATTTAGTGAAGATGTTAGCAAAGCACAAGCAGATGAGGCTATCATTGCTGAAGTCAGTAGCTTTCAACTAGAGAGTAGTAAGGAGTTTCACCCAGTCATCAGTAGTGTGCTTAACATAGAGCCGGATCATCTTAATAGACATGGTACCATGGAAAATTATATCAATACCAAAGAAAAAATATTTGCAAATCAAACCCCTGAAGATTTTACGGTTTTAAATTACAGTGATTCTACTTGTCGGGCAATGAGTGGTAAGTCAAAAGGACAAATCGTATGGTTTAGTTTGACTGAGGAAAAGGTTCCTGGTGTCTATGTAAAAGGAGGAAATATTATTGAACATATAGGCAAAGAAGCACATATTATTTGTGCCACCAGTGACCTTAAAATACGAGGTAACCATAACGTAGAAAACGCCCTAGCGGCAGTTGCTATTACGAGCCTAATGTCTATACCACTTGATGTCATTAAAGACCAACTCCTCGCTTTTAGCGGTGTTGCACATAGGATAGAATATGTTGGCACAAAGAAAGGCGTAGCGTTTTTCAATGACTCAAAAGCCACTAACCCAGATGCAGCTATTAAAGGGCTTTTGGCTATGGACACAAAAGTTAGACTGATTGTGGGAGGCTTAGATAAAAAAATAGACCTTAGTAAATGGGTAAAGTTATTTCATGGGAGAGTAGAAAAAGCTTATCTTATTGGTGAAAGCAAAGAGCAATTTAGGGAGACATTTAAAGGGCAGAACTTTAAAGATTATAGGGATTTTGATACTTTTGAAGAAGCGGTACAAAGTGCATACAAAGATTCCAATGAAGGGGAGTGTATACTACTCTCGCCAGGCTGTGCAAGTTGGGATATGTTTAAAAACTTCGAACAACGAGGGGATTTGTTTAAGGATATATTCCATAGCTTAAAGGAGTGATTAAATGAGCACACGTTCAAAAAATAGTAGGACCAAAACAAGCAATGGGAAAAGGAAGAAGGTAAGAAAACATAGGCCAGATATTATTTTTTTATCCACCCTCTTACTAATCCTGGCTTTTGGGATTGTTATGGTATTTAGTGCAAGTTATTATATGGCCATGAGAACCACGGGAAATCAGTATTACTTTGTTATTAGACAGGCTAGATTTGGCCTATTAGGCCTTGCAGCTATGTTTATTGTCATCTATTTTCTGAATTATGATTGGCTTAGAAAACCAATTTTTGTTTTGGCAGCCTATTTTGGTTCCCTATCTTTGGTTGTTTTTGTAATGATTGCAGGAGTGGAGAAAAAAGGGGCTCAAAGATGGATTGAAATAGGGGGAATAACCTTTCAGCCTTCCGAGCTTGTAAAAGTTGCCGTTATTATTGCTTTATCAGCATTTATAGTTCGCTACCAAGATAAAATGCATAAGGCTTTATACATAATGATTTCTTGGTTTATTGTATTGATTCCCGCAGCCCTTATTGCAAGAGAAAATCTAAGTTCTGCAATTGTGGTTGGATTTGTAGGAGCGGTTATTATATTTATTTCGAGTAAGGTAACCTGGTACTTTCCACTTTTTATTATTGCAGGAGGTGGGTTTGCGGGATTTGCCTATAACTTGGCAATGACAACAGATCCGGCAGATGATTTAGGCTGGAAAAGGCTAGGGGGTATACTAGAGCAATATAGATTAAACCGCTTAAGGGTATGGAAAAATCCATGGTTAGATCCACAAGGTCATGGTTATCAGGCAATTCAATCCCTATATGCTGTTGGCTCAGGTGGATTATTTGGCTTAGGCCTAGGAATGGGAGTTCAGAAATTAGGATTTATTCCTGAGCCCCATAATGATATTATATTTGCTGTTATAGCAGAGGAGCTAGGCTTAATAGGGGCAGCAGGAATTATTCTTGCCTTTGCAATATTAGTCATTAGGGGGCTTATTATTGGAATACAGGCCAAAGATTTATTTGGCATGCTAGTAGCCACAGGACTATCTACTATGATTGGGATACAGGTTCTTTTTAATGTGGCTGTTAATACTAATTCAATCCCTACAACAGGCATGCAACTGCCATTTATAAGCTACGGCGGAACGGCTCTTCTGGTTGCTTTGGGAAGTATGGGAATCATCCTAAATATATCTAGATCTTCTAAAGTCCGTAAGGTAGGAGGGTTAAGGTAACAAATTGCCTCTTGGGGAATACAATGGGTATATAGAGCTTACCTAATACTCAGGAGGTGCGTTATAGTGGCAAGATACGTAATTGAAGGTGGTAAGCGCCTAGAAGGAGAGATTTGCATAGATGGTGCGAAAAATGCAGTTCTTCCTATTATTGCAGCAACAATATTAAGTGGTAAAGAAAGTGTTATTCATAACTGTCCTAATATTTCAGATGTCATAACCATGGTAGAAATTTTAAGACATCTTGGGTGCACTGTAATATGGAATAATAAAACACTTATCATTAATTCTGTTCATATAGATAGATATGATGTTCCGGATAACTTAGTTAGAAAAATGCGTTCATCAATTATTATCTTAGGGGCACTTTTAGGGCGCTTTAGGCAGGGGCAGGTTAGTTACCCTGGTGGCTGTCCTTTGGGGGCACGGCCTATAGATTTACATCTAAAGGCATTTAATGATATGGGTGCATATATCATAGAAGATCATGGTTTTATTATTTGTAAGGAAAGTGTGCTGCATGGCGCTAAAATTCATTTGGATTTTCCAAGTGTAGGTGCAACAGAAAACATTATGCTGGCGGCAGTGTTAGCAAAAGGGACCACGGTTATTTACAACGCGGCAAAAGAACCGGAAATAAAGGATTTGCAGGATTTTTTAAATGCTATGGGTGCAAGGATTCATGGTGGTGGCGGTGATACGATTACAATTCACGGGGTAGAGACCCTAGATAGAGTTGAATTTACAGTCATGCCAGATAGAATTATTGCAGGGACTTATCTTGTAGCAGGGGCTATTTGTAAAGGGGAGATTTCTCTTGTAAATGTGGATTATAATCATTTGATAGCTGTTACTTCCAAGCTACGGGAAGTAGGGTGTGAGATTTATGAAGAAAAGGATAAAATACACCTTAAAGTACCAGAGGTATTAAGGTCCGTTGACTTAATTAGAACCCAACCTTATCCAGGATTTCCAACAGATATGCAGGCCCAATTTATGGCATTACTAAGCACAGTGACAGGGACTAGCGTTATTCAAGAAACAGTCTTTGAATCACGTTATAAACATGCTAAGGAATTAGTACGTCTAGGGGCAAATATTCATATTGAGGGAAGGGTTGCTATTATTAAAGGTGTAAAAAGGCTCCAAGGAGCAACTGTTGAGGCCAGTGACTTAAGAGGTGGGGCAGCCTTGGTTTTAGCGGGTCTTATGGCAGATGGCATAACAGAAGTGAAAAACATCGAGCATATTAAAAGAGGTTATAGGAACTTGGTGCAAGATATGCAGTTACTAGGTGCTAGAATATATACAAAGGAGTAGGTGACGAGGTGAGTACGCCTTTCGAAAGAAGAAATAACATGAGAGTTCTAGTTGTTATAATTTTTATTTGTAGTCTTATTGCTATTATTTTATTTAGTAGTTCTATTTTGCGTATTAAGACAATAACTGTATCGGGTAGTGAGTATTATTCAGATGAAAAAATTATGGCTAAAGCAGGTGTATCTTTGGGCATGCATGTTTTACAAATAAGCAAAAAAAGAAGTATCAAGCAAATTTCTACATTGCCATATGTAGAATCCGTAGAGGTCGAAACGATATTTCCAAATACCCTTAACCTTAAAATAACCCAAAGAAAGCCTATTGGATATGTTCCTTTTTCAGGAACATATCTTTCAATTGATAAAACAGGGAAAATAATAGATCAAACCCAATCACAAGAGGTGTATCAATTGCCTGTTATTGAGGGGTTAAAATTTGAAAAATTTGTTTTAGGTGAGCAGTTAGAAGTAGAAAACGAAGATATAATTCTAGCCATTATAGAGATGACATCCTTAATGGAAAAATACAATCTATTAAATCGAGGAATAAAGATTGATGTGGGGAACTCGAACAAAATCCACTTGTATATTAATTCGTTAGATGTTATAATTGGAGAAATAAATAATCTTGATAAAAAAATCCAATGGCTGTGTGAAATTATAGATCAATACCATATGGGTGTCTTAGATTTAAGTAATGTTAATAAGGGACAAGCAATTATGTCGCCACTTACATAAAAATTGGCAATAGGAATAAGGTTTAAAATACTAATTTAATATCACATATGATGACTAATGAAGAAAACCATCATGGAGGAGGATTTTATAGTGCTAGAATTTGATATGACCAATGATTATGGTGCACAAATAAAGGTTGTAGGGGTTGGTGGCGGAGGTAATAACGCTGTTGATCGTATGATAGAACATGGTTTATGCGGTGTGGAATTTATCACTGTAAACACAGACCATCAAGCACTAACACGCTCAGGAGCATCAATAAAAATTCAAATTGGTGAAAAGATTACACGAGGCCTTGGTGCAGGAGCTAATCCAGAAATAGGTAACCGATCTGCAGAGGAAAGCCGGGAAGAAATTATGCAAGCCATAAAAGGGGCAGATATGATTTTTATTACTGCTGGTATGGGCGGCGGAACTGGTACAGGGGCGGCACCAGTTATTGCAAGTATCGCAAAAGAACTATCCATATTAACTGTTGGTGTTGTAACAAAACCTTTTGGCTTTGAAGGTAGAAAACGCATGATGAATGCAGAAAAAGGAATAGAAGAATTTAAGAAGGTAGTCGATACCTTGGTTATCATTCCAAATGATAAATTACTTCAAATTATAGATAAGAAAACCACAATGATTGATGCCTTTAAGAAGGCTGATGATGTCCTACAGCAAGGGGTTCAAGGAATTTCTGATCTTATTTCCAAGCCTGGAATTATTAACCTAGACTTTGCAGACGTACGCACCATTATGAGTAATAAAGGGATCGCACATATGGGAATAGGACGAGCATCAGGGGAAAACAAGACTGAGGCAGCTGCTATAATGGCTATTAGCAGTCCGCTGCTAGATACAACCATTGATGGCGCAAGAGGGGTTTTAATCAATATTGCTGGTGGTCCCACTTTGGGATTACTAGAGGCAAATGAAGCCGCAAATCTAATTGGTGACTCTGTGGACATAGAAGCTGAAATTATATTTGGAACATCTATTAATGAAGAGCTTGGTGATGAAGTGATTATAACGGTCATTGCAACAGACTTTGAACATGACTTTGATGAAATTAAGGCCGCGCCTATAGAGCCAAAAATAAAAGCGAGATCAGAACAAACAAGAGAGCGGAAAGAACACCCTAGAAATGTTATTCCAGAGCCAGAGCTAGTGACTGAGCAACAACAAATTAGTGTGCCATCAGAAGCTGGGTCCATTGATATTCCTACTTTCTTAAGGAGAAAAAGATAAAAAATACTTATAATAGATAATCATAGAAAAAAGATACGATATTTGTCGTATCTTTTTTTGTTGTTTAAAAGTAGTTTCTACAAAATATGCAAGGCCTATGAGGTACAATAATAATTAATACAAATCCTACAAGGAGCAAACCCTATGCATGAAACGCCCACTTTTGAAGTGTATTTAGATATATTGCTGCTATTAAATTTTATTGTAGATTATTTCATATTTTGGATGGTCAGTAAACTTACTTATCAAAAAATTACAAGAAAAAGATTGGGAACAGGTGCCTTGATTGCTGCCCTATTGTACTGTGTGGTGGTGGTTATGCCTTTTCTAAGAACAATTAATATAGTTGTTTATTTAATCTTACTACCCTTGATTCCTATTCAAATAATATTTAAACCAAAGAAATTAAAGCAATGGATACAGTTTTTTATTATTTCTAATATAATGGCCCTAGTAGTAGGGGGGATGAGTTATGGAATATTTTATTGGATTCAAGAACAAAATCTAGTCTCAAATATTTACAAGCAGGGTCAGAGAACTTTATCTATTTGGCTTTTATTGTTCAGTATATTAGCCTCCTATATAATAATCCGAGGCTATAGTTACTATATGCAAAAAAGAAACACTGAAATTCAAAAGCTATATCCCATCAAAATTGCACTTAATGATGATACCGTAGTGGTTCAAGGGTTGTTAGATACAGGTAATAAAGTATATGACCCAATCACAAAATACCCAGTTATTATTGTAGAATATGAGAAAATTAAGATCCTATTACCCCAAAGTATTAAAGAAACCTTTGCTAAGACAGATGATATTTCTCAGATTGTGCAAAAGGTCAGTGAATCGGAACTAAAGACCAGAATAAGGCTTATACCTTATCATAGTTTAGGAAATCCAAATGGCATATTATTAGGGTTTAAGGTGGACAGTATATATATCCAAGATAATAGCTTGAAAAACCAGTATATAGAGGATGTTATTATCGGTATCTATAGATATAACTTAAGTAGGGAAGATACATATCATGCCTTGTTACACGGAGATCTTGTTGTTTATTAAAAAGATATAAATAATTAAATGGAGGCGGTCGTATGAAAATATTTGATAAGGTCTATAATAAATCCAAGAAAATCATCTTAAATATATTATGCTCAATTAAAATACTAAATGAGAATGAACTCTATTATATAGGGGGAAGTGAAGTATTACCCTTACCCTTGACCAAAGAGGAAGAAAAGGAATTAATTAATAGACTTAGTATGGAAGATCCAACGGAATGTGATCATGTACAAGTTAAATCTATCTTAATTGAGCGAAACTTACGATTAGTGGTTTATATTGCGCGTAAATTTGAAAACACAGGTATCTGTGTAGAAGATTTGATTTCTATTGGGACCATTGGACTTATTAAAGCAATCAACACATTTAAACCTGCAAAAAAAATTAAACTTGCTACATATGCTTCAAGATGTATTGAAAATGAAATCTTAATGTACCTACGAAGAACTAACAAACTAAGGTCAGAAATATCGATAGATGAACCGCTAAATACAGACTGGGATGGAAATGAGCTCTTATTATCAGATATTTTAGGGACAGATGCAAATATTATTTATAAAGGGATTGAAGATGAGGTAGATAAAGCTTTGCTTAAAAAAGCCTTGGCTAAATTAACAGCAAGAGAGCGGGAAATTGTAGAGCTAAGATTTGGTTTTAGGAATCAAGGCGAAGAAAATACTCAAAAAGAAGTCGCTGATAAGTTAGGGATTTCTCAGTCATATATTTCAAGACTGGAGAAGAAAATCATAGGCCGATTAAAAAAGGAAATTAATAGAATGACTTGATAAGCTGTATAAATTTACTTTCCTTGGTAATGATTAAGCATATAGATTGATATGAGTATCTTTATATGCATTAATGAACTGGAGGAACAGTATGGCAATTAATAAAGTAGAGATTTGCGGCGTTAACACATCAAAACTACCCATTCTTTCGAATGAAGAAAAGGCCAAACTATTTGATAAGATTGAAGAAGGAGATCAGCTAGCAAGGAGTGCATATATCCATGGGAACCTTAGATTAGTACTTAGTATCATCCAACGTTTTAACAACCGAGGGGAGCATGCAGATGACTTATTTCAAGTTGGATGTATTGGACTTATTAAGGCTATTGATAACTTTGATTTATCTCATAATGTTAAATTTTCTACCTATGCAGTTCCCATGATTATTGGTGAAATTCGAAGATATTTAAGGGATAATAATGCTATAAGGGTTAGTCGCTCTCTGAGGGATACGGCCTATAGGGCTTTACAAGCAAGAGAAACATTCGTACGAGAGAAGGCTAAAGAGCCAACAATTACTGATCTTGCTAAAACCTTAGGGCTTCCAGTAGAGGAAGTGGTTCTAGCCTTGGATGCTATTCAAGACCCTATTTCTTTATATGAACCTGTTTATCATGATGATGGGGATGCTTTGTATATTATGGATCAAGTTAAAGATGAAAAAAACCAAGATGATATATGGCTTGAAAACATTGCCTTGAAGCAAGCTATGAAACGACTGAATGATCGTGAGAAAAACATTCTGACCTTACGTTTTTTCTCTGGCAAAACACAAATGGAGGTTGCTGATGAGATCGGGATATCCCAAGCTCAAGTTTCGAGGTTAGAAAAAATAGCGCTTCTTCAGATGAAGAAGCATATATAGTTTTTAAGAAGCATAGGAATATAATAAATAAGGGGGGCTTATGCTACGTATATACGATATTAAACAAAAAGAGGTAATCAATGTAATAGATGGCTCTAGGCTTGGCTATGTCTGTGATATAGAGATTGATTGGAAAGAAGGGACAATAACAAAGTTAATTATACCAGGGCCTAGAAGGGCTTTTGGTTTATTTGGCCGGGAGATGGAATATCTAATTCCCTGGGATCAGATTAAAAAAATAGGTGAGGATACAATTTTAATAGAAATTAATGAAGAAGAGTGTTTGAAAGAAAGTCAGTAGAATTATTTGCTTTACATTATCCGGGGCTTATTCTATACTTAAAGTAGAAGTCTTTTAGGAGGTATATATGAAGTGCCCTTATTGTAGTTCAACTTTATCTAAAGTATTAAATTCTAGACCTGTAGAAGAAACAAATTCTATTCGTCGTAGAAGACAATGTGAAGAGTGTGAAATGCGTTTTACAACCTATGAACGGGTAGAGGTAATACCTATTATTGTTGTTAAAAGAAACCAAACCCGAGAGCCTTTTGATCGTGAGAAGCTACTCCGTGGAATTTTACGCTCCTGCAACAAGAGAATAGTAACACTAGACCAAATAGAAGGTCTTGTAGATGAAATTGAAAATAAAATTCTAAACTCATCAACAAAAGAAGTGTCATCTATAAAACTAGGTGAAATGGTAATGGAAAAATTAAAAGAAATAGATGAGGTGTCCTATATACGCTTTGCATCTGTGTACAAGCAGTTTAAGGATATTAATGAATTTATTTTAGAGCTAGAAAAGATCAGAAAAGGAAAAATATAAACCTTTTGCTACTAATTGGCAAAAGGTTTATATTTTTATTTAAACTGTAAATTGTCGGTCTAGAACCCTATATTGGATGGCTTCACTTAGATGAAATAATTCGATTGTTTTTGAGTTGTCTAAATCAGCAATGGTCCTAGCAATCATAATAATTTTGTGATAAGATCTAGCGCTTAAGCTAAGAGTATGGAAGGCGTTTTTTAATAACTCTTTTTGTGCTGATCCAAGGGGGCAATATTTTTCTATTAAGGGTGGGTATAGCTGAGAGTTACATGTGATAGATTCGTTTTTATATCGTATATTTTGTATCTTAATAGCCCTTTGAACCCGTTTGTGAATATCCTCAGAAGACTCACTGCTACTAGAAGTGAGTTTATCATATGCAATAGCCCTTGTTTCGATATGGATGTCGATTCGGTCTAGGAGGGGGCCGGATATTTTTTTAAGATATTGTTTAACGCTTTCAGAGGAGCATTGGCACTTTATATTATCAGGAAAAAAACCACAAGGACAGGAATTTGTCGATGCAACTAGCATGAAATTAGCAGGGAAGGTTACGACGCTGTTAACCCTAGTTATGGTCACGTTTTTGGATTCTAAGGGCTGGCGTAATGTTTGTAGAACATTTTTGTTAAACTCTAAGAATTCATCAAGAAATAGGACGCCTAGGTGGGCCAAACTGATTTCTCCAGGCTTTGGTGTTCTACCTCCGCCAATGAGCGCAGTAGGTGTTGTGGTATGGTGGGGAGCTCTAAAGGGTCTTTGTGTAATGACCTGAGAATGGCTACTTAGTTTGCCGGAAACACTATAAATTTTAGTGATTTCAAGACGCTCGTTAAAGGACAAATTGGGTAAAATAGTAGGGAGCCTATGGGCCATCATTGTTTTGCCAGATCCTGGGGGACCTAGCATAATCAGATTATGATTTCCGGCACTAGCAATTTCAAGAGCTCGTTTTACATTTTCTTGTCCTTTTACATCTTTAAAATCCAACTTATGAGAATGCATTTTATCAGAAGAGATTGTGTTAACTTTAACGGACTTCTTTGTTTTTTCGCCAGTTAAATGTAAAACGGCCTCTTTAAGGGATGATATTCCTATGGTGTCTATTCCTTTAACCAAGGCGCTTTCTGTTGCGTTAGCAAGTGGTACAAGGCATTGCTTAAAATTCTGCCCTCTTGCAGCGCAAGCTATAGGTAAAATACCTTTTACACCCTGAACTTTTCCGTTAAGAGAGAGTTCCCCTACAATCATAGAAGATGCCAAATCATCTTGTTCAAGCACGCCAATACAACACAGTATGCCAAGAGCAATTGGAAGATCATAATAAGCGCCTTCTTTTTTGTAATCAGCAGGCGCTAGATTTATAGTGATGCGCTTTACTGGGAAGGGGTATCCGCTGTTTTTTATGGCACTTCTTACCCGCTCTTTAGCCTCCCTAACAGATGAGTCAGGGAGGCCTACTAAATCAAAGGAGGGAAGTCCGTTAGTAATATCTACTTCAACAGTAACAATTAATCCATCTACCCCTGTAAGGGCACAGCTTATTAAATTACAATACATAATATTAATATCCTTTCTAAAATATGAACTTAAAAACAAACCTATTAGAGTATGTCAACTTTTAAGATATATAATCATTATTTAAGAATTAAATCATTAATATTATGAAATTAATGATTTAATATAGGTTTAATGGGTAATACTAGGAAAAGAATATAACATAATTAAGAAGGTGATGAGATGAGTAAGTGGTATTATTATTGGTTAACAACTATCAAAGGTATTGGACATGTAAAAAGAAAGAAACTTTTGCTAAGCTTTGCTAGTCCGCAGGCCGTTTATAATGCTGATTACAACGATTACGTAAAATTACCATATCTCTCTAAGGGGAATATAGTGAGTATTATGGATTCCAAAAATCCAACAAGGATAACAAGTGAAATAAAGCAAATTATGAGTAATAATATAGAAATCCTCTCAATAGAAGATCCAAGCTACCCCGAATTACTATCCCACATCCACCATCCGCCTTATATACTTTATAAAAAAGGAAGCCTAGACCTAAATAAGCCCTGTATTGCTATAGTAGGATCTAGAAAGTGTAGTGAATACGGACATACTATGGCTTATGAGCTGGGGAAAGAGTTGGCTAAGGCAGGTGTTACAGTGGTTAGTGGTTTAGCTAAAGGAATAGACGCTGCAGCTCATATTGGCGCCTTAGAAACAGGTGAGACCATAGGTGTTTTGGGTAATGGTTCTAATAAGTATTATCCGCCGGCTAATGCTAAAATACAAAGAAGAATAGAAATCGACGGGGCTACACTTTCAGAGTACCCTCTAAATACTGAACCTAATCCAGGGTTTTTTCCGGCAAGAAATCGAATTATAAGTGGCTTAAGCAGGGGGGTGCTAATTGTAGAGGCAGCAGAAAAAAGCGGCTCTCTTATTACAGCTAATTTTGCCCTAGAACAAGGAAGAGATGTATTTGCAGTACCTGGCAATGCTTGGAGCAAGATGAGTGTAGGGAGCAATAGAATTATTCAGTTAGGCGGTAAATTAGTTATAAATGCAGAAGATATTATTGAAGAAATAGAACCGTATTTAACGGTCAAAGTGGACATAGATAACGAGGAAAAAAGTAGTCCTGGCCTGAATAAACTTGCACAAGATGAAATAATGGTATATGATTACCTAAGCCGAGAACCGTTATATATAGACGAAATGAATAACAAAATTAAGATACCAATTGGGACATTACAACATATAATAACATCCTTAGAACTTAAGGGGTTAATTAAAAGATTACCAGGACAAAGACTAGTGAGAACCGAATGATGGAGGGATACTATGGCAGATAAATTAGTGATTGTGGAGTCGGCAGCCAAAGTAAATACAATTAAAAAGTTTTTAGGGCGTGGCTATGCGGTAGAAGCTTCTATGGGGCATGTTAGAGATTTACCGAAAAGCCAATTAGGTGTAAATATTGAAGAAGACTTTGAGCCCAAATATATTACAATCAGGGGTAAAGGACCATTACTTGCAAAACTTCGTAAGCAAGCTAAAACGGCTAAGAAAGTATATTTAGCAACTGACCCTGACCGTGAAGGGGAAGCTATATCCTGGCATTTATATCATTCTTTGAAATTAGAAGATAAGGATGTTAGTAGAATTTCTTTTAACGAAATTACGGAAACAGCTGTTAAGGATGCAATCAAAAATGCTAGAGAAATAGACATGGATTTAGTAAATGCTCAGCAAGCACGTAGAATGTTAGATCGTTTAGTAGGCTATCAAATTAGTCCTATTCTATGGAAGAAAGTTAGAAAAGGTCTTAGTGCAGGGAGGGTGCAGTCTGTTACCCTTAGACTGATTTGTGATAGGGAACAACTAATTAACGAATTTGTAGAAGAAGAATATTGGTCGATCACAGTAGATATGAAAAGTGGCCCTAAGGCAAAGCCTTTTGAGGCCAAGCTTTATGGCAACACAGATGGAAAGCTAGAGATTGCAAATGCAAAAGAGGCTAATGCTATAGTAGCGTCTCTGGAGAAGAATAAATATGACGTAACCCAAGTAAAAATAGGGAGTCGAACTAAAAATACACTGTTACCATTTACAACAAGTACCCTTCAACAAGAGGCGTCTAAACATCTTGGGTTTACAACCCTCAAGACCATGAAGATTGCACAGCAATTATATGAGGGCGTAAAGATTAATAAAAAAGAGGTTGGGCTCATTACATATCTTAGAACTGACTCAACACGTATCTCAGAACAAGCACAAGAAGAACTTAAGGATTATATTAAGAATAATTTTGGTGAGGACTATTTCGACAAAAACAAAGCTGGTAAAAAAAGCAAAAAAGCTAATATTCAAGATGCTCACGAGGCCATAAGACCGACTGATGTTGAAATGAGACCCCAAGAGATTAAATCTTTCTTAAGTAGGGATCAAAACAGGTTGTATAAACTAATTTGGGAGCGTTTTATTGCCAGTAGCATGACACCGGCGAAATACGAAACTTACTCAATTAAAATTAAAAATGGTGATTATATTTTTAATGCAAACAGTTCTATCGTTGTATTTGATGGTTTTTTAGCTGTGTATAATGTAGACAAAGAGAAAGTTAAACAAGGTCATACGGTGCAAGTGGAAGAAGGTCAGGTTTTAGAGTCTTCAGATCTAAAAGCAAACCAACACTTTACACAGCCGCCAGCAAGATATACGGAAGCGTCCCTTGTTAAAACCTTAGAAGAAAATGGTGTTGGTAGGCCAAGTACATATGCTCCTACAATCTCCACGCTTTTTACAAGAGGATATGCTGTTAGAGAAAAAAGAGCCCTGTACCCAACAGAACTAGGGGAGATTATAAACGACATTATGGTTGGGTATTTTAAAGATATAGTAGACGTAGAGTTTACGGCTAATCTGGAGGAAGTACTAGATGGTGTAGAAACAGGAAAATCGGAATGGAAGCAAGTTATAAGAGATTTTTACCCACCTTTTAGTGAAACCTTAAAGACAGCAGAAGAAGAAATTGGAGAAATGAATATCGTTGAAGAAACAGATATTATATGTGAAATGTGTAACACAGATACAAAGATGGTTATTAAATATGGAAGATATGGTAAGTTTATAGCTTGTCCTAATTTCCCGGACTGCAGGAATACAAAGCCATTTTATGAAGAGACTGGTATCTTTTGTACAAAGTGCGATGGGAGAGTGTTTTTAAAGAAAAGTAAAAAAGGAAGAATGTACTATGGGTGTGAACATAACCCCGAATGTGATTTTATGTCATGGGATAAGCCAACAGGTCAAAAATGTCCAGTATGCCAAGAGGCTTTGGTAGAAAGAGGCAGTAAAACAAAAAGGATTATATGTAATAATAAACAATGCAACTATGGCAAAGAGAAAAAATAATTGTTGCTTTGTGTTGAATCCTCTTTTAAATTGTGTTATTATATTGTTAGTGTATATATAGTCTAAAAATCTGCAAAGTTAGATAACTAACTTTGCTTTTTCGTGCAGAAGAATAAGATGCTTAAATTAAATGCATAGTATGTGAATATTTTGAACAAACTATATAGATAAGATTATAATTATTAAAACAGGAGGAAAAATAATGTCTATAGATCTATTACAAAAAATGAGAAAGTTCAATCGTTTATTACAACGTATTGGTTCAGACAGGGTTATTTTCACAGATGTTTGTAAGGTGTTAAGTGATGTTGCAGCATCCAATATTGTGGTTATCAGTAATAATGCAAAAGTACTAGGGGTTTTCAATATTGATGAGGAGGCCTTTGTTTCAGAGGAAAAATATATTGATACAATTATCAATGATCAATTATTATCCATGATGGAAGTAAAAGAAAATATGCCTATGAGTAGTATATTTACAGATGATCCGCTTAGTAAAAAATATAATGCTTGTATTGTACCGGTAGTTGCAGGTGGCCAAAGACTAGGAACCCTTCTTATTTACAAACAAGAAGGTAATTATGTAACAGAAGATATAATTTTAGCGGAATACGGGTCTACTATAATAGCCGTAGAGATGCTTCGTTCTGTAAGGACACAAAAAGAGAATGAAGAAAGAAAAACTGCTATTGTTAAGTCAGCAATTGGAACCCTGTCATACTCTGAGTTAGAAGCAATATTCCATATCTTTGATAAGTTAGATGGGTCAGAAGGATTGTTAATAGCAAGTAAAATAGCGGATAAAGTAGGTATTACTAGATCAGTTATCGTTAATGCTCTTAGAAAATTTGAGAGTGCTGGTGTTATTGAGTCTAGATCACTCGGGATGAAGGGAACGTATATCAAAGTGCTTAACGATGTCCTAATTGAAGAGTTAAACAAATTAAGATAATGAATCCTAGGCTGTTATTTGTTTTAAATAACAGCTTTTAAAATACTTTTTCATCGATAATGGCAAACCTGGCGAAAGACAGGGACGCAAAACTAAAGGGCCTGTAAAATGGTAGCCAGCAACCGAAAGGGAAAGTTTTTTATTTGTTAAATTTAGAAAAAACAGATAATAAAAATTGAATGGAGAAAACTGCTTAACTAAAATAACCCATAATTGCTTGATGTTTTCTTGGTTGGGGTTTATAATATAATATATTGTTGAATAATATGATATTATGTATGAAAAGTTAGATTTTAAAAGTAAAGGAGTGCCCTATGACGACTAATAAAATGTTTAGTTTGCCTGATGTTATGAATAAGGCTATTGAATCATCATGGAAAAGGCAAGAACTACTAACAGATAACATTGTGAATATAGATACACCTGGGTATAGGCGTAAGGATATTAATTTTGAAAAGGTTCTTAGAGCTGAAGTTGAAAAAACAGGGAATATACACAAGGTGGATATTAACCAATTATATGCAGAGATACTGTCTCCTTATTCTAATTTTCAACATAGGATAGATGGGAGCAATGTCGATATTGACTGGGAAATGGCAGAAATCTCAAAAAATAAAATTAAATATGATGCTTTGGTTACACAAACATCAAGACATTTACAGAGAATAAAAAGTGTCATTACTAATGTAAGATAATAGCCTATTATAAAGGGGGGAAGATCATGTCTTTTTTAAATTCAATTGATATAAGTGCCTCTGGCCTGACGGCCCAAAGATTAAGATTAGATGTCATTTCGCAAAACATTGCAAATATCAATACAACGAGAACAGATCAAGGTGGCCCATATCGAAGAAAAGCAGTTATTTTCGAACAAAAAAAAGCGGCAGAGCCGTTTGCTGAGGTCTTAGCTGCCAGTAGACAATCACAGGTAAAAGGTGGCGTTCGCGTGTCGCGTATAGAAGAAGACGATAGTCCGTTCACAATGCACTTTGATCCAGGACATCCAGATGCTAATGAAGAAGGTTATGTCGCAATGCCTAATGTTAATATCGTATCTGAAATGGTTAATATGATTTCAGCTAGCCGTTCCTACGAAGCTAACGTTACAGCTATGAATGCCATGAAGTCTATGGCTGTTAAAGCACTGGAAATAGGTAGATAATACCTAGGGGAAATTAGGAGGGGTAGTAAAATGGTTAATAAGATTCAAGGTATAGATTTATCAGTTTTAGGACAAACCACGCAAAAGGTCAAAAATGAAGGGGTTAACAGTATATTTGATGATATTTACAAAGCGGCGGTTAATTTAATAGAAGACACAAATAACTTGGAATTAGAAGCAGATCAAAAAACTCTAGATTTCGCAATGGGGAAGACAAGTAGTATTGAAGAAGTATTAATTGCCCAAGAGAAAGCTAATATTTTACTCCAGTTCACTATTCAAGTTAGAAATAAAGCAGTAGAATCATACAAAGAAATTATGAGAATGCCTTTATAATAATTATGAATAGAAGAGAGGTGAAATAATGCCAGAAGCTATTACCCACATGTCTGGGCAGCTGACAGAAAAATGGAATGGGCTTGAAAAAAAGCAAAAAATTAAAATTGGCGTAATATCAGCCGTAATAGTAGCTATTGTCGCCGTTGCGATGGTTCTTTTTAGCAAACCCAAGATGGTTATATTAATGAGGGATTTAGAACCGAAACAAGCTAGTAGAGCATCTGAAGTTTTGGACTCAGAGGCTATAAAGTATCAATTTAAAAATGATGGCAGTACGATTCTTGTAGAAAGTAAGGATTCAAACAAAGCAAAGCTAATAATGGCTAGGGAAGATATACCTAAGGGTAAGTTTACTTTTGAGGATGCCCTCAATAATACCATGTCTACAACGGAATCAGAAAAACGTATAAAAATACATAAATCAAATGAAAACGAAATGGCCACGGCATTAGAGTCAATAGAAGCTGTTGAGAAAGCTCAAGTTAATCTTGTTATTCCAGATGAAGATAACTCTTTTTTAGAGTCCAAGCAAAAGGCTACGGCGGCCGTTATATTAGAGTTGTCAGGGCCTATTACAAACAAACAAATTAATGGAATTGCTAACTTTGTATCTATGAGCGTTAAAAATTTAGATACCCAGGATATTAGTATTATCGACACAGAAGGCAATAACCTTTACGTTGGTGAGCAAGCAGAATTAGATGGAGATTACTCGGGTAAACAAGAGCAAAAGATTTTTGCGGAACAAGACCTGAAAAACAAGGTTGCTGAACTTATGGGTAAAATGTACGACGATGTAAGGGTAAGTCCTAACCTTGTATTTGATTATGATCAATATATGGAAACCAAAGAAATTTATAATTCGCCAATTCCAGATAGTAATAAAGGTATTATTACAGATGAGAAAACAGCATCTAGTTCCTCCTCTAATACAATAATAGGAGGAGAACCAGGAGAAGTAGCAAATGGTGGTGAGATACCTAATTATGTAATGGGTGGAAATGGTTCTGGAGAATCTAAGAGCGATTCAAAAGATACGACTTATGCAGTTGACAAGACGGTTTCTAACACAACAAAAGAAATAGGCAAGGTGAATGTGGAAGCATCCTCCATAGCAGTTCACGCCTTTAGAAATAAGGTCTATAAACAAGAGGAAGTAGAAGTAAAATTACCACCAGCTCAAACATGGGAAGAATTTAAGGAACTAAACAAAGAGCGAGGTGTATTACCGGTTGATGAGTTACTAGTTGATTCAATACAAAAAGCAACTGGTCTTCAGAATGTTGCAGTGCAAAGTTTTGAAATACCTGTTTTTATTGATCAAGAAGTATTTAAGATGTCTGCAAAAGATTACATTCCATATGTCTTGTTAATAATATTCCTAGCTATTCTTGGATTCGCTATCTATAAATTTACAAGTCCTAAAGAAATTGTAGAACTTGAACCAGAACTTTCTGTTGAAGAGATGCTGCAAAGTGCAAAAGAAATACAAGCACCACCGCTTGATGACATCGAATATGGTGAGGACATAGAAGTTAAGAGGCATATTGAGAAATTTGTAGATGAGAAACCAGATGCAGTGGCTAATTTATTACGCAACTGGTTGGCTGATGATGAATGGGAGTGATAAAAAGTGGCAATAAGTCAATCAACAACTGGTAGAGAAAAAGCTGCTATGCTCCTAATCACATTAGGACCTGAGAAAGCAGCAAAGATATTTAAATATCTAAAAGAGGAAGAAATTGAGCAACTTACATTAGAAATTGCTAATATAAGAGCCATATCCCCTCAAGATAAAAAAGATGTTTTAAATGAATTCTATGAAATATGTATCGCTCAACAGTACATTGCTGAGGGAGGAATTGAATATGCAAAACAAATACTTGAAAAAGCACTAGGGGCAGACAATGCCATGGAAGTTATTAATAGGCTAACGGTATCATTGCAAGTGAGACCATTTGATTTTGCACGCAAAACAGAAGCTAGCCAGTTAATAAACTTTATACAAAGTGAGCACCCACAGACCATAGCTTTAATCTTGTCTTACTTAAAGCCAAGTCAAGCCTCTGGGGTCTTAGCGGCCCTGACAGCTGAGAAACAAGCTGACGTGGCTAGAAGGATTGCTCTTATGGATAGGGCTTCCCCAGACGTTATTAAAGCAGTAGAAAGAGAATTTGAGAAA
>CAZLPH010000013.1:0-24630 GCA_964561345.1 uncultured Candidatus Epulonipiscium sp. | reverse complement strand
TTAGTAAAACTAATTGACAAATGATGAAAGAATTCATATAATAGATTTGTAACAAAGACGTAATAACTTTAATAATATAAAAAATAGCGATAAATTCAAATGATATAAACCATACATACATAAGAAAAAACAGGGGGAAGTTAGCAAAATGAAGATTAAAACATTAAGAAAACTAATGGGGGGAGTAACACTAGGTGTATTGCTCTTTAGTCAAAATGTATATGCAGCAGCATATGGAAATGTAAATGTACCAGCCTTAAACATTAGAGCGGGCGCAAGCACAGATCAGAAGGTACTTGGTTCAGTAGGACCTAGTGACTATATACATATTCTTAATAAGGCAGATGATGGTTGGTATGCAATTGAAACAGACACAGACCAGTTAGGCTATATTAGTGGTCAATACATAGATATCCAAAAAGCAAAAGGTGTTATCAACGCAAATGGTGTAAATGTGAGAGAAACCGCAGATTATAGCGGCCCAGTCATGTCACAAGTATATCAAAATAATGTTGTTTATGCCTATGCCCAAATAGGGGATTGGATTTTAATACAAAATGGCGATCAAGAAGGCTATATTCATAGGGAATTTGTAGATGGGCTTCTAATAGATCAATTACCAAACAAAAAAGCAGCTGCCCCTAAAAAAGCAGCTCCGGCAGAAAAAATAATAGCTGTCCCAACAACAGTGGTAAATTTAAGACAAGATGCTTCAACAGCTAGTAATATCATACAAAAAGTAGGCACCACAACATTACTCACAGTACAAAGTACGGATAGTGAGTGGGCCAAAGTAACGACATCAGACAATAAACAAGGATACATAGCAAAAGAGTATCTGACCATAGGAAAAGAAAGTGACAAAGATCAGCTCCTTAAAGATAGTGCCAAAGAAACAGTTTCAACCAGTAACAAAGGAGCCGATGTTATTTCATATGCTAAGCAATTTTTAGGTAATCCATATGTTTATGGTGGCAATAGCTTAACAAACGGCGTAGACTGTTCAGGTTTTACATCCCAGATATTTAAGAACTATGGTGTATCATTAAGCCGTAGCTCAGCTGCTCAATATGCAAGCAATGGCGTTCATGTAGACCCGTCAGATGTGAGAGTAGGAGACTTACTATTTTACGGACACGGCGGAAATGTATCCCACGTTGGCATATACATGGGCAATGACCAGATTATTCATGCAAGCACAGCCAAAACAGGTATCACAACAGGTGTTGCCTTTAGAACATCGGGAAAGCCACTGATTGGTATTAAAAGAGTTCTTTAAAATCACTTAAAAACAGTAAAAAGTCCTTGTGAAAACAGGACTTTTTTACTTATTCCTTTGTTAACTCCAAGCTCAGTTTTTTTAGGGCTTTTTTTTCAATTCTAGAAACATAGGACCTAGAGATATCTAGTATTTCAGCTATTTCTCTTTGGGTCTTTTCTTCTTTGTTGTCTAAACCATAGCGCATTTGGATAACCATCGCTTCTCTAGGCTCAAGTGTGTGCTGCATTTTTTCATATAACCTTCTAATTTCAATATTAATACCAACTGTATCAGACACGGAATCTATGTCATCACATAAGACATGAAGCAAACTAATTTCATTTCCCTCTTGGTCGGTTCCGATAGGGGCTTGAAGTGAGACCTCGCTTTTTTGTTTTTTTGTGGCTCTAATATTCATCAAGATCTCATTTTCGATGCAGCGCGCCGCGTACGTAGCGAGGCGGGTTCCCTTATCCATGTTAAAGGATGAGATGCCTTTAATTAGTCCAATGGTTCCAATTGAGATTAAATCATCTGTATCCTTACTAAAATTACTATATTTCTTGACAATATGTGCAACTAGTCTAAGGTTATGTTCGATTAAAATGCCCTTAGATTCTAAGTTTCCATCCTTATAAAGTTTTAAATGTTTTTTTTCTAAAGCAGGAGTTAAGGGCTGTGGAAAGGATGTCATACTAGAATAGGTTGAGAAACTAACACATAAAGCTAGCATAAGATGCACCTCCAATAAATAGGGCTCATACATAGCTTATGGAGAGTGCTTATTTATAGTTCCAAAAATTTAAAAAAGATTTTGGACTTTACAGTTCATTAAGTGTATAGTAAGATAAGAACGGATGTTCTGGAATAAATTTAGGAAGGTGAATAAGCTTGATTATATATATAAAAGGAATCCTTAAAAGTATTACAGAAAAAAATGTTATCCTTGATGTTCAAGGCATTGGCTATGAGATTTTAATGCCACATTCCTTAAGTTTAAAGTTGCCACCTTGCGGAGAAAAGGTTAAAATACATACATACGATCATGTGAGGGAAGATGCCCGGATTTTGTATGGCTTTAATACCACCCAGGAAAAGGATATGTTTGAACAAATAATAACGGTTAATGGGATAGGACCCAAGGTAGGGATGAATGTGCTGTCGGGGCTTACGCCCAATGAAATTATTAATGCGGTTATTTCAAAAGACACCAAATCCTTAACCACAGTGCCAGGAATAGGGCCAAAAACAGCCCAGCGTATGATTTTAGAGCTAAAAGATAAATTTAGTGCCCAAGATATGTTTACTTTGCCCCAAGAGGAAGAAGATGGCGGTAACGGTATTAGTCATACAGGCGATGCAATAGATGCATTAGGTGCCTTAGGATATGCTAGAATGGATGCCATGGATGTTGTTAAGCGGGTTTATACTGAGGGGATGGAAGTAGAAGAAATACTTAAAAAATCCTTAAAGATATTAGCCACAATATAAAGAGTAGGTGAATGGTATGGATAGAGGAATGATTTGTGCTGATTTACGAGAAGAAGATATAGAAATAGAATCCAATATTCGCCCACAAACACTGGATGATTATATTGGGCAATATAAGGCGAAAGAGAATCTGCGTATTTTTATTGCTGCAGCAATTCAAAGACAAGAACAACTAGACCATGTCTTGCTATATGGGCCACCAGGCCTTGGTAAAACAACTCTAGCTTCCATAATAGCTCATGAGATGGGTGTTAACATCAAAATTACATCAGGGCCAGCCATTGAAAAACCAGGGGATATGGCGGCTATTTTAAATAATTTAAATGATGGGGATTTACTATTTATAGATGAGATTCACCGGATGAGTAAACATGTTGAAGAGATCTTGTACCCGGCTATGGAGGACTATACAATCGATATTATTGTGGGCAAAGGTCCTAGTGCCAAGTCCATTCGGTTAGATTTGCCCCAGTTTACCTTAGTAGGTGCCACCACTCGTGCTGGTTTATTATCCCCCCCTCTTAGGGACCGATTTGGTATTATCCAGCGCCTTGAGTACTACGAGGAAGATGAACTGACACAGATTGTTACCCGTGCCAGTGGAATTTTGCAAGTTGACATTGACCAGGGTGGGGCCCATGAGATTGCAAGAAGAGGCCGGGGAACCCCTAGAATTGCCAACCGCCTTTTAAGAAGAGTAAGAGACATTGCCATGATTAAGTATGACAGTGAAATAACCTTGGATGTTGCAAGCAAGGCTTTAGAGCAGCTGCACATAGACCATTGCGGTTTAGATGAAATAGATAGGAAGATTATGGACCTAATCATTAACCGCTTTAATGGCGGACCAGTAGGCCTAGACACCCTTGCGGCGGGCATTGGTGAAGAGAGTGATACCATAGAGGATGTCTATGAGCCCTACCTCATACAAATGGGCTTATTACAACGAACACCTAGAGGGCGTATGCTAACCCCCCATGGTTACACACATATGGGATTGCCCGTTCCCCAGCAAAAATAAATGAAACGCCATAATTTATGGCGTTTTTATTGTATTAAAATTACCCCCATGATACAATAAAGCAAAATAGTAACATAATAATATAAAACAACGGGGTGCTACCAATGGATAAAAAGAATAAAGTGAAGGTAATCATTGGAGGAGCTTTATATGTGCTACAAGGAAACGATTCTCCTGAACATATGCAACGGGTGGCTTCTTATATCGATAAAGTGATGGCAGATGTAAAAAAGCTAGATATAAGCAATAGAATGAGTACGACTCAAATAGCAATGTTAACATCTATTAATGTAGCAAATGATTTTATAAAAGCAGAAAATAAGTTAAAGGAACAAGACTTAGAAAATAACGGATTTTACAATGAATTTAATAAGCTAGAATTAGAAAATGCTGCCCTAAATGACAAAATTGCAGAATTACAAACTGAATTAACAAAACGACGATCGGAGGCGAAGTAATATTACTTCGCTTTTGTTTTAATGTCCATAAAGAAAAGAGCGGAAATTATGATAAAAAGACCAGAATTACTTGCCCCAGTTGGGAGACTTGAAAGTTTTTATGCTGCCATCGAAAACGGTGCCAACGCAGTATATGTTGGCGGCAAACAATTTAGTGCCAGACAGTTTGCCCAGAATTTAGATATGACACAACTAAAAGAAATTGTAGACTATGCAAAACTTAGAAACATAAAGGTTTATGTGACGGTTAATACCTTGGTGAAAAACGCAGAAATGGATGATTTTGTATCCTATATAGATGAGCTAAGTACCATAGGTGTCGATGCTATTATTGTTCAAGATTTTGGCGTTGCAGGGGTGGTTAAGAAGTATTTTCCTAAAATAACCCTACATGCAAGCACCCAAATGAGTGCCCATAGCCAGTATGATGTTGGATTTTTAAAAAAGAGTGGCTATAGGAGGGTTGTCCTAGCTAGGGAGTTGTCACTAGAGGAAGCTGAAATCATTATCAAGGCAGTTGACATAGAGATTGAAGCCTTTGTTCACGGAGCCCTATGTGTTTCTTACTCAGGCCAGTGTTTAATGAGTAGTATTATTGGCGGTAGAAGTGGCAATAGGGGCAGATGTGCCCAGCCATGCCGCTTGCCTTATATCTTAACAAAAGACGGCCAAGATGTTATAGGAAATGATGCCTCTTATTTAATGAGCCCAAAAGATATCCAAACCTTAAACCTAGTACCAGAACTTATCAAAGCAGGTATTCATACCTTCAAAATTGAGGGGCGAATGAAGGCGCCGGAATATATCGCATCTGTTGCTAGAATCTACAATAAATATATTGATTTGGCATTAGAAGAAAAGCCATACAAAGTAGCAAAAGAAGATGAAGATGAGCTATTAACTGTTTTTAATAGAGGTGGATTTACGGAAGGGTATTTTACCCAGAAACCAGGTAAGTCTATGATGGCAATTGATAGTCCTAAAAATGTTGGCTTATTAATTGGTGAGGTAATAGCCTATAATAAAGATGGTAACATTCAAATAAAAACAAATAAAAGATTAAACCCTGGAGATGGAATCGGTATATTAACGGGTCAAAAGCCTGTAGGAATTGGTATTTCTAAAGTGGTTCAAAGGGGAGATGTTTTAAAGACTCAAATAAAGGGAAAGATATCAGTAGGAGACCCTGTCTACCTTTCTAAAGATCATGAGCTTTACAAAGAGTTAGGAAATTCTTACCACAAGAACAACAGAAAGTCCTTTGTTGTGGCAAGTCTCCAAATGAAACTAGGGCAACCTATGACCATAACACTGACCCATGAAAACGGTCTTGAAACTAGTGTCACGGGTGATATTGTAGAGGAGGCTAAAAATGCCCCTATTAGTCCGGAAAAATTAAGAGCACAAATTTCAAAATTCGGCAATACACCTTTTGAAATTTCGGAGGTTATATTAGATAAGGATGTAAATGTGTTTGCTTCTGTCTCGGGTCTTAATAAGCTAAGAAGAGAGGCGACCAAGGCCCTTGTGGACAAAATTCTTAATGCCAACCCATATGAGGGTGGTGGCTATACACGTTATGTAGAAGCTAAAGAATCAAGAAGCCATTCACTTAATAGGAAACAGGTATTTACAGCTAGTGTGGGCACCTTAGAGCAATTAGAGGCGGCATTAGAGCTGACGCGTCATATATACCTTGAACTTGACCATCAAGGGTTTGAAGAAATAGAAGAAGCCACAGAAATATGCCATAGTAAGGGGGCTAAGTTATATGTGGCCCTGCCGCATATTCAAAGAGAAAAAGACTATGGAATTTATGAAAAATTAATGGAAGACCTTGAAGGTTCAGCCATAGATGGCTATGTTATTAGGGCCTATGGACAATTTGAAAAGTTAAAGGCGAGTCCTAAGGAAAAAGTAATAGACTACACTTTAAATGTGGTGAATAATGAGACCATACGCCACTGGGAATCTTATGGGCTTGATACAATTACCTTATCCGTTGAACTTAAGGCTGATGAAATTCAAGAGATGAGAGGAAAATCTTTAGAGATAGTGGGATACGGTCATATTCCTATTATGACAACTGAGCAGTGTGTTATCGGTAGGCAAGGTGGCTGTCCAAAAGAAGGAGGCCAGCTTACTAGTAAGTATCAACTAATTGACCGTAAAGATGATGCATACCCCTTGATTACAAATTGTAAAATGTGCCGGATGCAAATCTTAAGTAGCAAGCCAATTGTATTAGCCAATCAGATGAGCCGTATTAGGAAGCTTCCAGTAGATAAGATCAGGCTTATATTTACAAGAGAGAGCCCAAGTAAAATAAAGGAAATCATTAGCTGGTATAAGGATGGGGCCTTAGGCAAAGAAGTAGACCACACCAACAGGTATTTTACCCAAGGGGTTGAATAATTAACAAAGGAGACAATAATGGCTTATTTAGACATGTTTATTTTATTAAGTCGCTATGTATTTGTAGGGTTTATGTTTGTGTTTATCTATATATCCGCATCATTTGTATATAACATGCCTTATAAGCTATCAAGGCTTGAAGTGCAAAAGACCAAAATGCAATATATTTGTATCTTCTTCTTTACTTTAGGTGGCTATGCCCTTTTAATAGCAAAGGAAACAGACAAAGCAATTCGAATAGAACATATAAAAAATGCCCTTCTATTTATGGTTCTTGTAACCCTTGTGGGCTGGTTCCTAAGGCTTACCAAAAGAAGCAGGGAAATACCCCTTTATAACATTGTTTTAATGATGATTAATATAGGCCTTGTAATATTAGAGAGATTAAATCACAAGGAAGCTAGTAAACAAGTTATTTGGGTTATTTTAGGTATGCTTGCAGCCCTATTTATCCCTAGGTTACTAAAATACTTTATACAACCTAAGTTTAGAACCTTTTACGCCCTTGCAGGCTGGCTGTTTATTATAACCCCTTTTTTTCTGGGTGAAACCCGTAATGGGGCAAATAACTGGATTATGATTGGAAGTGGTGACAACGCTTTTGGCTTTCAACCATCAGAAATAGTCAAGATTCTACTAGTACTCTACCTATCATCGGCCCTATTAGGGCAAGAACATGAAAAGACCAATTACAGAAAACTCTATACCCCTTTATTAACAGCGGCGGCCTATATACTGTGCCTTGTTATCCAAAGAGATTTAGGAGGGGGCCTTATATTTTTCTTAACAACCATAACAATGCTCTATGTTGCCACAGGCAATCTTTATATCTGTTTACTTGGAACGGGGTCAGGGGCGGCGGCAGCAGCTATGGGTTACAAGCTATTTTCCCATGTGAGGGTAAGGGTGGAGGCATGGCATGATCCTTGGAAAGATATTTCCGGAAAAGGCTATCAAATTGTCCAAGGATTATTTGCCATAGGAACATGGGGGTGGTTTGGAAGTGGGCTGACAAGAGGCTACCCGACCAAAATACCGGTTGTAACATCAGACTTTATCTTTGCAGCTATTGCTGAGGAATTTGGTAATTTGTTTGCCATAGGTGTCATTATACTTTATCTAATGCTGATCCTATATGGGATTCGTATTACGCTTAGAATTAATAATATTTTTTTAATATTGATTGGAATAGGGATTATTAATATCATAGGCATCCAGGTGTTTCTAATAATAGGTGGTGTTATTAAACTTGTTCCATTAACAGGTGTAACCTTGCCCTTTATTAGCTATGGTGGAAGCTCTATGATTGTCAGTCTATTTATGATTGGTTTGTTACAATTTATAGCCAATTACATGGAAGCACAAATGGAAAGGGATCCTAACAAATTAGTATTGGAGAAGGACTATGAATAAAAAAATAAAAAAAAGTATTACCCAAGTGGGATTTATTTTTGTCGCAATGTTTATTTTATTAATTGTCTATTTATCTTATTTCGTTGTGGTTAAAAGTGAAAGCATTGTTATTCATTCACACAATAGGAGGATGGACCCAATAGAAAATGACGTTATTAGAGGCGATATCATATCAAGTGATAGCCAACTACTTGCAACAACTATTGCAAAAGGCGACGACTCTATTCGGCAATATCCCAAAGGCTCAAGCTATGCACATGCTGTTGGTTATACCCAAAAAGGTAAAACAGGGGTAGAGGCCTTTGCCAACGTTGAGCTTTTGCGGGCTGACTATAATTTGGAAAGTATTTTTAAAAGGGCTTTTGATGGGGAAAAATTTCAAGGAAGAGACGTTGTTTTGACCATTGATAGCAGGCTGCAAGAAGTGGCTGAGAATGCTTTGGGGAACCATAAAGGGGCTGTTGTTCTTGTTGAATCTTCCACAGGAAAGATTAAAGCTTTTGTATCGAAACCAGACTTTGACCCTAATAAGGTTTCGGAAAACTGGGAGCAGCTAATAACGGACAATGAAAACACACCTTTGGTAAACCGTGCATTTGCTGGCTTGTACCCCCCAGGATCTATCTTTAAAATCGTAACAAGTCAGGCCTTTTTGGCTAAAAATGGACCGGATGCAGATTTATCATATACATGTACAGGTGAAATCACAACAGATAACAATACCATTCATTGCTTTAACGGGAAAGTACACGGTGAACTAGATTTAACCAGTGCCTTTAGGCAATCATGCAACACCTATTTTATTAACATGGGACTTGCTATTGGTGAGAAAGATCTGCGCAAGGCAGGGGAAAAACTTTTGTTTAACACCACACTACCGCTTTCTGTAGACCACTCTAGGAGCCAATTACTAACAGGTACAAGGCCAACAGATACAAAGATTGCAGATACCAAGATTGCAGATGCAGAACTCTCAGCAACAGCTATAGGCCAAGGTAAAACCCTAGTGACCCCAATCCATATGGCTATGATTGCAGCTTCTGTTGCAAATGAGGGGCTGCTTATGAAGCCTTATATCATTGATTTCTCAAAAGATAAAAAAGGGAATATAAAAACAAAGAATTTACCAGAATATGGCCAGCAGATCATGAGCCCTGAAGAAGCTCAGAGACTAAAAGAAATGATGATCCAGGTTGTTGAGAATGGAACGGGCAATAAAGCGAAGGTAAACAATATGTCTGTTGGTGGTAAAACGGGAACGGCAGAAAATGAAAAGGATAAAGATCACTCTTGGTTTATAGGATTTGCAGGCAAAGACAATCCGGACTTATCCATGGCTATTATTATTGAAAATGTCGGGCAAGATATGAGTGCTTCAACCATAGCAAATAAGGTCGTTAATGCGTATAAAAACTGTGATTCCTTAGATTAAAGTTGTAAACCCATATAAAAAGATGTATAATTTTACTAATGGCTATTAGAATGGAAGAATGAAAAAATGGGAAACACTAAGATAGAAAAGGAGGTCGCCAATGATAGAAACTGTCAGTTGTGGTGGTATTGTTATTCACAAAGGAAAAATTTTGCTACTATACAAAGAATATAAGCAGCGCTATACAGGCTGGGTACTTCCTAAAGGAACCGTAGAACCTGGTGAAGAACACCCGGAAACAGCTTTAAGAGAAGTAAAAGAAGAGTCCAGTGTAGATGCAAAGATTATGAAATATATGGGGGCAAGTAACTATTCATTTAATGGACGGGAAGATGTTATTAACAAAACTGTGCATTGGTATTTAATGAAATCATTTAATTTTTACACAAAACCCCAAAGGGAAGAATATTTTATAGATGCTGGCTACTATAAATTTTATGAGGCCTATCATTTAGTTAAGTTTGCTGATGAGAAACAGATGCTAAAGAAAGCCTACGACGCATATGTAGAAATGAGAAAAAACAATGAATGGTCTAAATAAGATTACAAAAACACCTCTAACATAGAGTATGGCTACTTATACCCATGTTAGAGGTGTTTTTATAAATTAAATACCGATGGCCGGACTCGAACCGGCACGATATTGCTACCAGTAGATTTTGAGTCTACCATGTCTGCCATTCCATCACATCGGCTTATTTAATACTAGACTATCTTACCATAGTATTTTTTGAAGTTCAAGAGTAATTATAAAAAAATAAAGAATAATATTAAGAAAGGAGTGGCCCCATGGATATAGAAAAAGAAAAAGTCCTAGTTGCCAAAGCAAAAAATGGGGATATAGATGCTTTTGAATCTTTGGTCAAAGCCAATGAGAAAATTATATATAATATTGTCTATAGAATTATGAATAACCAAGAAGATACATATGACGTATCACAAGAAACCTTTATTAAAGCTTATACCAAACTAAATCAGTTTAACCAAGAATCCAAATTTAGCACATGGCTCTACCGCATAGCTACCAACACTGCTTTAGATGAGCTCAGAAGGCGGAAGGGAAAAGAAACCTTTTCTATTGATAAAATGGTTGATGGAAAAGAAAATGATATCATGCCACAGCATGCAGATGAAAGTGAAGACGTAGAGAAAAAGATTGGGGATAAAGAGCAAGTGAAGATTATTGAACATGGCCTTAAAGAGTTAAGCCAAGACCACCGGGTTGTTTTAACACTAAGAGATATGCAAGGCTTATCTTATGAGGAAATATCTAAGGTGCTACAAATAACCTTAGGAACTGTAAAATCTAGAATATCAAGAGCCAGACGGGATATGAAGAATATTCTAATGCAAGACAAGGAACCTTATGCCTCTTATTTTCGTCATAGTGATATAAGGAGGGATCAAGATGACCTGTGAAAACTATTCAAAATGGCTATCATTATATATAGATGGAGAACTGGCAAATAAAGAGCTGATTGCTTTTGAAAAGCACCTTAATACTTGCCAGTCATGTCAAGAAGAAGAGCAGATATTTAGAGGGATTATAAACAACATTAAAAACTTAGAAATCATGGAAGTCCCAGAAGGATTCCACGCACAATTAATGGGTAAAATAAAACAAGAAAAGCAAGCACAAGAAAATACAGTGATTCCTCTGCCCTTTAAACAAAAGAAATGGTACACAAAGCTAAAAATTGTAGGGGCTGTGGCTGCGGTGTTTGTATTCTCGACTATTTTAATAAACCCTCTTAAGATAAATGCCCCCAAAGAGTCCATATTTGAGGCAGAAGGGATAGGTGAGACCCGGATGATGGATGAGGCGGAGCCTCTGGCTAGGGGAGCTGTTTTTAGTGTTGAGCCAATGATGTTAGAAGAAAATATAGAAACGTGGTCTATTAGCACGCAGAATTTTAATGAAGACAAAGAGGCCATAACAAGGGCTGCCGAGGAAGTAGGATTAGACGTCATCATTGTAAAAGAATTAGAATCAGTAGAACTTGGCACCCAAAGTGCAACAATAGAAATAAGCCTAAAACCAGATCAAAAATCAGAATTTGAATCTAGAATAAGTGACATTGAGAAAACTGTTTCAATGCCAGACCAAGAGAATGTGAAACAAGAAAGTTCTGATAGCCTTAACATACTGATTATAATTAATCACATTAGCCAATAAAAAAGGAGAGATAAAGATGAAAACAATTTACAAAAACTTATTAATGGTAACATCAGTACTTGTCATAACACTTTTTAGTACACAAATCCTTCAAGCAGCAGAAGTAGGGCCACAAAAAAATGTGATCAAGGTCAGCGGAAAGGCAACCATAAAAGTAAAACCTAACATTGCCCACATTAACGCCAATGTCACAACTGAAAACAAAGATGCCAAAAAGGCCCAAGCAGACAACGCAAAAGCAATCGATCAAATTAAAAAAGAAATAACAAGTAAATACAATCTCAAAGAAGAAGATATTAACACCATCAACTACACTGTTAGGCCATCCTATGACTATGTTGAAGGCAAACAAATCTTCCGAAACTACCTTGTAGAGCATACCTTGCAAATTACCCTAACTGACCTAGATAAAGCTGGCGCCCTAGTAGACACCCTGGTGGGTGCTGGTGCAACCAACGTGGGCAATATTAGATTCGGCATCAAAGATGAAACAGGGAGCTACAACCTAGCCCTCCAAAAAGCCCTCCAAGACGCCCAACAAAAAGCCGATGCCCTAACAAGCATCCTAGGCCTAGCCAAGGCTAGCCCAATTGCCATCACGGAACAAACACAATCCCAAGGCCACACCCAAGAGAGTAACCTCCTCATGCAAGACAGTCAAGCATCACCAGAGGCAGGCACCACCATCCAACAATCCGACATCGAAGTTATTGCCATTGTAGATGTAACCTTCCAATGGTAACTAACTCGCCTAACACGAATGCTACAAGGCAATGGTCTGGGGAAGTCTATCCTGCCTTGCATCCTTTGGCTTACCAGCCAAGAGATGCAAAGGAGGCTATACTTCCCCAGACCAAATGCGGCGACAACATAGGGTTAGGCGAAACCCAGCCAAAACCCCATCTTAGCCTTGACACCCCCCACCCATTTGAGATATTATGGGGATACAATAGACAATTAAATAATATTCATAATGAAAAGGAAGAGTAACAAAGTAACTTTGCTAAAAGAGAGCTAGGGATGGTGGAAACCTAGCGCAAAGACTTTGTGAAGGGCGCTTTGGAATGAATACCCATATAAGAGGACATACACGTATGTCAATTAGGGTGGAACCGCGGAAGAAATCTTTCGTCCCTGTATCAGGGATGATAGGTTTCTTTTTTTGTCTAAAATATTATATTTTATAAACAGGAGGAATAATAATGGCACGAAAAACAATGCAAGAAGTCGCTGCAATTGCAAAAACAAGAGGGTTTATATTTCCAGGATCTGAGATTTATGGTGGGCTCGCTAACACATGGGATTACGGTCCTTTAGGTGTGGAGCTTAAGAACAACGTTAAACATGCATGGTGGCGAAAATTCGTTCAAGGTAATCCATATAACGTAGGAGTAGATGCAGCCATTTTAATGAACCCAAAAACATGGGAAGCATCAGGTCACCTTGCAGGATTTGCAGATCCCCTCATGGACTGTAAGAAATGTAACGAAAGGTTCCGGGCTGACAAGCTAATAGAAGATCATATAGATGATGAGGACAGCACAGAGGCAGTTGACGCTTGGTCTAACGAACAAATGCAAGCTTACATTGAAGACAATAAAGTAAAGTGTCCAACATGTGGCGCCCAAGATTATACTGATATTCGCCAGTTCAATCTTATGTTTAAAACATTCCAAGGGGTTACTGAGGATTCTCAAAACGTTGTATACCTAAGACCTGAAACAGCTCAAGGAATTTTTGTTAACTATAAAAATGTCCAGCGCTCTACCCGTAGAAAGATTCCTTTTGGTATTGGCCAAGTTGGTAAATCATTCCGTAATGAGATTACGCCAGGTAACTTTACCTTTAGGACAAGAGAGTTTGACCAAATGGAGCTACAGTTTTTCTGCAAACCAGGGACCAACTTAGAGTGGTTTGAATACTGGAGAACTTACTGTGTTGATTGGCTGAAAGATTTGGGCATTAAAGAAGACCATATGCGTCTTAGAGACCACTCACCAGAAGAGCTTTCCCACTATAGCACAGCAACAACTGATATAGAATACTTATTCCCATTTGGATGGGGGGAATTATGGGGAATTGCAGACCGTGGTGATTACGACCTAACACAACACCAAACACACTCAGGTGAAGATATGCAATACTTTGACCCAATAACAAATGAAAAATATATTCCTCACGTTGTAGAGCCGTCACTTGGCCTTGACCGTGTTACATTAGCATTTTTAAGTGAAGCATATGACGAGGAAGAATTAGAAGGCGGCGATATGAGAACTGTCTTTCGCTTCCACCCAGCCCTTGCACCAGTGAAGGCGGCAGTTTTACCATTATCCAAAAAATTAACAGAGCCAGCCACCAAGGTTTATCATACCCTCTTACAACACTTTAACATCGAATATGATGAGGCAGGATCTATTGGCAAGCGTTACCGCAGGCAAGATGAGATAGGAACGCCATTTTGCATTACCTTTGACTTTGACTCATTGGAGGATAATAAAGTAACAATAAGAGACAGGGATACAATGAAGCAAGAAAGAATTGATATAAATGATTTAGTGAGATACATCGAAGATAGAATATTCTTTTAGGCGATTATATTAACTTCCTAAGGTTATACGTGAAATAGTTGTCAAATGTGTTTTTTATTTTCCGAATTTATGCTATAATAGGCAGGGAAATAGAATAAAGTCATAAAATAGAATAAAGAATATTTATATGGACCTACACTTGATTTTATTCACACAAAATAATTATCTTAGGAGGCAAAATATGAATTCAAAATTTGTTTACATGTTTAGTGAGGGTGACGTTTCACAGAAGAACCTATTAGGGGGCAAAGGTGCGAACCTAGCAGAAATGACTAATATGGGATTGCCTATTCCACAAGGGTTTATCGTAACAACAGATGCTTGTGTAGAATATTACGATAAAGATAAAGTTTTAACAGATACCATTAGAGAGCAAATTAAAGAAAACATGGCTAATCTAGAAGCAATAGCCGGTAAAAAGTTTGGAGACAACGAAGACCCATTACTTGTATCCGTTCGCTCAGGAGCAAGGGTTTCAATGCCAGGTATGATGGATACAGTTCTTAACCTTGGCCTAAATGATGTCTCAGTAGAAGGACTTGCAAAAAAATCAGGAAACCCTAGATTTGCACATGACTCCTATCGCCGTTTTATTCAAATGTTCGGTGACGTTGTTATGGAAATTGACAGAGGGAAGTTTGAAGCTATTATCACAGATTTAAAGGAGTCAAGGGGTGTAGAGCTTGACGCTGACTTAACAGATGATGACATCCAGGAAATGGTTGTTCGTTATAAAGAATTATATAAAAAAGAAATTGGAAGTCCGTTTCCACAAGATCCAGTGGATCAGTTAATGGAATCAATCCAAGCAGTATTCCGTTCATGGATGAACCCAAGAGCTATTGTATATAGAAGAATGAATGGATTTGAGTCCAAGTGGGGAACAGCAGTTAACGTACAAGAGATGGTATTTGGTAACATGGGACCAACATCTGGGACAGGGGTTGCCTTTACAAGAAATCCAGCAACAGGTGAAAATGTTCTTTATGGTGAGTACTTAATTGATGCTCAAGGTGAAGACGTTGTTGCAGGAACGCGAACACCTAACCCAATCTCTCAACTTGCTGAGGACATGCCAGAAGTATTTGAGCAGTTCAATAAGATTGCAAGGGATCTTGAAGAACACTATAAGGACATGCAAGATATGGAGTTTACGGTTCAAGATGGTAAGTTATATATCCTCCAAACACGTAGCGGAAAAAGAACAGTTGCATCGGCCCTTAAGATTGCAGTTGACCTAGTTGAAGAGGGGATGTTATCAAAAGAAGAAGCCCTCCTGCAAGTAAATCCAGCCCAGCTAGACCAGCTACTGCACCCAATGTTTGATGAAGCAGCCCTTAAGGCAGCCACAATCATTGGCAGAGCATTACCGGCTTCACCAGGGGCAGCAACAGGTAAAATTTACTTAACATCTGAATCAGCTAAAGCAGCAGGCGAGCGCGGTGAAGATGTCATCTTAGTACGTCTTGAAACATCACCTGAGGATATTGAAGGAATGGTAGCAGCCAAAGGTATCCTAACAGCACGTGGCGGCATGACATCTCACGCTGCAGTAGTAGCTCGCGGCATGGGGATTTGCTGTGTATCAGGATGTGGTGACATAAAATTTGCAGCAGATGGACAATCATTCGAGCTTGGGGGACAGGCTTTTAAAGAAGGAGATCCTATGGCTTTAGATGGCACAGCAGGTAACATCTACGGAGAAGCTATTGCTACAGTGGACCCAGTAATTTCAGGGGACTTCCAAACATTTATGGCATGGGCAGATGATGTACGGACACTTAAAGTACGTGCCAACGCTGATAGCCCAGCAGATGCTATGAACGCCCTTAAATTTGGCGCCCAAGGGATTGGCCTTACACGTACAGAGCATATGTTCTTTGAAGAAGACCGTATTATGAAAATGCGTAAAATGATTGTTTCTAAATCAGAAGAAGAAAGAAAAATAGCACTGGAATCACTTCTTCCAATGCAAAAAGGCGACTTTGTTGGAATTTATGAAGTCATGGAAGACTTACCAGTAACCGTTAGACTTCTAGATCCACCATTCCATGAGTTCTTACCGCAAAAGGAAGAAGATATTAAAGCCCTTGCAAAGTCAATGGACATTTCATTTGAAGAACTTAAGTCAACAATTGAAGGCTTACATGAGTTTAACCCAATGATGGGACACCGTGGCTGCCGTCTTGCGGTTTCATACCCTGAGATTGCCCAGATGCAAACAAGGGCAATCATCGAAGCAGCCCTACAAGTTAAGAAAGAAAAAGGCTTTGATGTTAAACCAGAAATTATGATTCCTCTAATCGGTGATGAAAGAGAGCTTAAATACGTTAAAGATGTTGTGGAAAAAACGGCCAAAAGTATTATTGCAGAAGCAGGCACACAGCTTAACTACTCAATCGGTACAATGATAGAGATTCCAAGGGCAACACTTATTGCTGATAGAATTGCAGAAGAAGCAGAGTTTTTCTCATTTGGTACAAATGACTTAACACAAATGACATTTGGCTTCTCACGTGATGATGCTGGTGGTTTCTTAGAAGACTACTATGATAAGAACATCTACACAACAGATCCATTTGCAAGAATCGACCAAACAGGTGTTGGTGAATTAATGAAAATTGCAGTAGAAAAAGGAAGGCAAACAAGACCAGATATTAAATTAGGTATCTGCGGGGAGCATGGTGGGGATCCATCCTCAGTTGAATTCTGCCATAACCTTGGACTTAACTATGTTTCTTGTTCACCATTCCGTCTGCCAATTGCACGTCTTGCAGCAGCACAAGCAGTTATTAAAGCTAAGAAATAAACCTTAGAGAATAAAAAAGTAATAAAAGTTGTAAAAGAGAGTCTATTAATAAAATAGGCTCTCTTTTGCTGTTTAACGAGAAAGTATAGAGAAAATAAAGGGTTTTAAGAAAAAATGTAGTATATATAACACTAAGGATGAATATTACAGGAGGTGTATGATGCGATGAATATTAGGCAGATATATGAAGAAAAAGAGAAAAAAAACCTTAGCCCCTATGCTGTGCACAGTGCCAATACAAAGGGCCGAAAAGAAAAAGAAGAAAAATGTCATATAAGAACAGATTTCCAAAGAGATAGGGATCGTATCTTGCACTGTAAAACCTTTAGAAGACTTGCCCACAAAACACAAGTTTTCATATCACCAGAAGGGGACCACTATAGAACAAGACTCACTCACACATTAGAGGTGGCCCAAATTGCCAGGACGATCTCGAGGGCCCTAAACCTAAATGAGGATTTGACTGAAGCCATTGCACTTGGTCATGACTTGGGTCATACGCCTTTTGGACATGCAGGAGAACATGCCCTCCAAAAACTTACAAATAATGCATTTGAGCATAATATTCATAGCCTACGCATTGTAGAGTATATTGAAAAAGGTGGTAAAGGTTTAAATTTAACCTATGAGGTAAGAGACGGCATATTAAATCACCAAACAAAAGGCACCCCTAGTACACTAGAGGGTAGAGTGGTTCAGTTTGCAGATAAGATTGCCTATATTAATCATGACATAGATGATGCTATTCGTGGTAATGTTATTAAAGAAGAAGACTTGCCAAAAGAAGCCATTGAGATACTAGGAAATTCCTTTGGTGAACGAATAAACACTTTAATTACCAATATTATAATCAATAGCACAGGAAAAAACACAGTTGTAATGAGTGAAGAAGTATTTAGGGCATATAATAAACTAAGAGGTTTTTTATTTAAAAAAGTCTACATCGGATCAGATGCTAAAAGACAAGAAAATAAGGCTAAGCATATTGTGACCCAATTATACTCATACTATATAGCAAATAGCCAAGAACTAGTAGGAGGACTTCCAACAAATCATGGTGATACCATAGAACAAATAGTATGTGATCATATTGCGGGAATGACAGACCGCTATGCCATTAATTTGTACTGTGAACTCTTCTTACCACTTTCGTGGGACATTTACTAAAATAATTATCAATATAAAAAGGAAAAAGGACTTTATTGTAGAATACTAATAAAGTATGCTAAATAACGTATTTAAAATAGCATTATAGGAAGTAGGGATTAAAGATGTTTTATCCTGAAGAAATTATAGAAGAAATTCGGACTCAAAACGATATTGTAGACGTTGTATCTGAATATGTCACATTAAAGAAAACAGGAAACTCATACTTTGGACTATGTCCATTTCATAACGAAAAAACAGCCTCCTTTTCAGTAAGTGGAGACAAACAGATGTATTACTGTTTTGGATGTGGTGCAGGTGGCAATGTTATTACTTTTATTATGGAAAAAGAAAATTATAATTTTGTCGAGACCATTAAACTTTTAGCCGATAAAAGAAACATTTCACTGCCAGAAGCAGCGTATTCAGAGGAAGCAAAAAAAGCAATCCAAAGAAAACAAATATTACTGGATATACACAAAGAAGCCGGCAGGTATTTTTATTACAACCTGCAACACGGTGGTCAACAAGAGGCAAAAGAATACTTAGAAAAAAGAAAACTTAGTAAGGAAATACAAAATAAATTCGGACTAGGATATGCAAAAGGGAATCATTATGATTTATATGACTACCTAAAGCGTAAGAACTTTAGCACAGAGTTAATTCTAAGTAGCGGACTTGTTATACAAAGCAAACATGGCAAAGGATATTACGATAGATTTAGTGATCGGTTAATGTTCCCGATTTTTGATGTTCACGGACGGGTTATCGCTTTTGGTGGAAGGGTTCTAGATGGATCACAGCCCAAATATTTAAATTCACCAGAGACCTCTTTATTTGAAAAAAACATGAACCTATATAGTCTCAACTATGCCCGGGTTTCAGGAAAAAAGGAACTGTTTATTGTAGAGGGCTATATGGATGTTATTGCCATGTACCAAGCCGGTATCCACAATGTGGTTGCAAGTCTTGGAACAGCCTTTACAGCAAACCAAGCCAATCTTATCAAACGCTATGTTAATGAAGTTATCTTACTCTATGATAGTGATGATGCAGGAATTAGGGCCACCATAAGGGCCATACCAATCTTGCAACTAGCTAACATAAAGGTAAGGGTACTACACCTGCCTAATAAACAAGATCCAGATGACTATATCATTGAAAAAGGTGTTGATGCTTTAATAGACCTAGCAAATAACGCTGTAGGGGCAGTAACCTTTCAGGTGCAAATGATAAGGTCTAAATATAACATTGACAATGTCGAGGAAAAAATTAGATTTATTGATGAAACGTCAACCCTTATTGCAGGCCTGAACAATGCTGTGGAACAAGAGATTTATACCCAGCAAGTGGCAAAACAGCACACCATAGATCCAGATTCCCTTAAGACGGAAGTTCGTAAGAAAATGGGTGCTTTGCAAACAAGCCAGTCAAAGAGGCAACATATTCAAGCACAAGAGACAGCAGCAAAAAAAGATATTGGTAAACACACAAAATCCAAAGATGGTTACTTTAAAACCCAATCAGAACTGTTACAACTTATGTGCGTTTATCCAACCATATTACTAAGTGTAAAGAAACATCTGGAGGCTCAGGAATTTATGGATCCATTTTTCCAGAAACTAGTGACCTTAATCTATGAAAGGCAAGTAGATGGTCACATTACAAATCCTTCCCAATTTGCCAGTTGCTTTGAAAGCACAGAAGACCAAAATAAAATAGCCACTGTATTTTTAGCTCAAAGGGAATATGAAAATAATCAAATGATAGAAAAAGTTGTTAATGATACAGTTAAAAAAATAAAAATTAAAGCCATAGAAGAAGAACTAAAGACCACAACTGACATTGGTAGACTACAAAATTTGCTTAAGGCAAAAAAGGAAACTGATAATCTGCATATTGACTGCATATCTGGATAAAATAATAGACAGATGAGAAAGGAATGATTCTACATGAAAAAAGCAGCTAAATCTAACGTTTCATTTAAAACACGTTTAGATAAGATTGTAACCCATGCAAAAACTAATAAAGGAATAATTGATCAAAAAGATATTAATGAGGCATTTGCAGATTTGGAGTTAAGCCCGGAGCATATAGAGCAAATATATGATCGTTTAGAAAATGAAGAGATTGATGTCCTTGAGGATATTGATGATGATGAAATAAAAACGGTTGGTAAATCAGAAGAAAAGGCAGAAATTGATTTTGGCATTCCAGATGGTATCAATTTAGATGACCCTGTTAGAATGTACCTGAAGGAAATAGGGAAAGTAGAACTGCTAACAGCGGAAGAAGAAGTAGAGCTAGCACAACGAATGGAAGCAGGAGATGACGACGCAAAGAAGAAACTTGCAGAAGCTAACCTAAGGCTTGTTGTCAGTATTGCAAAACGTTATGTAGGTAGGGGGATGTTATTTGATTCAAGAAGGAAACTTAGGTCTTATTAAGGCTGTTGAGAAATTTGACTACCGTAAAGGATTTAAATTTAGTACCTATGCCACATGGTGGATTAGACAGGCTATAACAAGGGCAATAGCTGACCAAGCTAGAACCATTAGAATACCGGTCCATATGGTAGAGACCATTAACAAACTTATGAGAGTATCAAGGCAGCTTCTTCAAGATTTAGGAAGGGAACCTACACCGGAAGAAATAGGAGAAGAAATGGATATGCCAGTTGCAAAGGTGCGAGAGATTATGAAAATTTCTCAGGAACCAGGTGAAGAGGAAGACAGTCATCTTGGAGACTTTATTCCAGATGATGATGCCCCAGTTCCAGCAGAAGCTGCAGCATTTACCCTTCTTAAGGAGCAACTAATTGAGGTGTTGTCCACCCTTACTGAAAGAGAGCAAAGCGTCCTAAGGCTCAGGTTTGGACTTGATGATGGACGAGCACGCACCCTTGAAGAAGTCGGTAAAGAATTCAAAGTTACAAGAGAGCGTATCCGCCAAATAGAGGCAAAGGCCCTTAGAAAGCTTCGCCATCCAAGCAGAAGTAAAAAGCTTAAGGACTATTTAGAATAAAAACGGGATAGAAGTTGATTATATCAGCTTCTATTTGTTTATATCAATGCATAAATATAAAGTCATAAGATAAAGAGGTATAATAGTGGACATATCAAAACGCTTACAAACCATTGTAAACTGTGTGCCAGTAGGCACGGGTACAATCGTAGATATAGGGACAGATCATGGGTATATACCGATATCCTTAATCAAAAGTAAACGGGCAAATAAGTGCATAGCATGTGATATTAATGCCATGCCACTGGCAAATGCTCAAAAAAACATTCGTCACCATAAGATGGAAGAACAAATTGAGACCCGCTTAAGCAATGGCCTAGCCAAAATAAAAAAAGGTGAAGCCCATGGCATTATTATTGCTGGTATGGGTGGGATGCTTATAATTGATATTTTAAAAGAAAAACCAGACCTTGTAAAGGCGGTAGGCCTATTAATCTTACAAGCCCAATTAGATATTATAGATCTTAGGAAGTATCTTCATACAATAGAGTTTACCATTGTAGATGAAGAAATGGTTTATGAGGATGGTAAATATTATACGGTTATAATAGCCAAACCAGGAAAAGAAAATTCCTATACTGAATCAGAATATATGTTTGGGAAAAAAACAATAGAAAAGAAAGAAGTGGTTTTTAAAGAATTTCTTCACCATAAAATAAATGAGCTAAATCGCTTGGAAGCGACTATCTCTAAAGTCCAAACCATACAGGCTAAAAAGCGGTTAAAAGAAATTAAAGAAGAACAAGACATGTTTAAGGAGGTATTTGAGTGCCTATAAAAGCACATACTATTATAGAAGCGTTAAATGTTTTAGCACCAGAGCACCTGGCAGAAGACTGGGATAACATAGGGCTCCAAATAGGCGCTAAAGACCATGAGGTCTCTAGGATTTTAGTCGCCCTAGATGCAACCACAAGGGTCATAGATGAAGCCATTAACCTAAAAGCAGATATGATTATTACCCACCACCCCCTAATATTTTCCCCTCTAAAAACCTTGCTTAGAGATACACCAAAAGGCAATAATATCTATAAGCTAATCCAAAACAATATCAGCTTATATGTGATGCATACGAATTTTGATACTGCCTTAGGGGGAACCAATGATATTTTAGCAGAGAAAATAGGGCTTAAGAATATGAAAGTGATAAATCCTGATGAGAATGGAATGGGGATTGGTAGAATTGGGGATACTCAAACAAGAACCATTAAAGACCTTTCTCAAATTCTAAAAGATCAACTAGGCTTATCTCATGTCCGGGTTGTAGGAGATCCAGAGGTCCTAGTCAATACAGTTGCCATTTGTACAGGAAGTGGCATGAGTTTTATAAAAGCTGCTATTGGTAAAGCCGATGTGTTTATTACAGGGGATGTTAAGTTTCATGAAGCCCAAGAGGCCAAAGATTTAGGCATAGGCATTATTGATGTGGGACATTATGGGTCAGAAAATATTGCCATGCCAAGTATTAAGGGATATTTAGATAAGTTTGCCAAAGACCATAAGATAGAAGTATTTCTATCAGAAATCAACGAAGATCCGTTTATGACAATATAACTTAAAGGGTGATTAAATATGGAAAAAGAATATATAGATATTATTTTACCAGATGGAAGAACCAAAACAATTGAAAAAGGGACCCGGTTACTAGACTTAGCCCAAGAATACCAAGTAAAGTATAAAACACCTTTTGTGCTAGCACGTGTAAACAATGCCTTTAAAGAACTAAATGCATGTATTACAGATGATTTGTCACGTGTTGAATTTTTAGATTTACATACAAAAGACGGTATGAGGGTATATCAAAGAAGTGCTACATTTTTAATGATCGTAGCAACGAAGAACATAGCGCCACACATTAGCATACGGGTAAACCACCATATTAATGGTGGATACTTTTGTGAATCTAAAGATGAAAGAGAATTAGATAATGGGCTACTAGAAAAAATTCAAGCAGAAATGATACGGATGGTTGAAGAAGATATGCCTATCATCAAGCAATCTTATACACTAGATGCAGCATTTAAGATTTTTGATGAAAATGAGATGTATGACAAAAAAACGTTATTTAAGTACCGCAGATCCTCAAGAATTAACCTATATGAATTAGACGGATTGCATGGTTACTTTTATGGGGACATGGTTCCAAGCACAGGCTATATAAACAAATTTAATATTACGCCGTATAATAATGGTTTTGTCTTAAAGTTCCCAGATGAGCATAATCCTTTAGAGATTACGCCCTTTGTACCTGCACCCAAACTATCAACTATTTTTAAAGAGTCTGAGAAATGGGCCCGCATTATGGAAGTTGATACAGTGGGGGCTTTAAATGATACAATATCTAATGGTAGTATTGGAGACTTAATTCTTATATCAGAAGCCTTACATGAAAAGAAGATAGCCCAAATAGCTGACCAAATTACAGCACAAAAGGAGAAAATAGGGGTTATTTTAGTTGCAGGGCCATCATCTTCAGGTAAAACCACCTTTGCTCAAAGACTTGGAATTCAGCTTAGGGTTAGTGGGATGAAACCACATGCCATTTCCATAGATGATTATTTTGTGAACCGGGAATTTACACCCATAGATGAAGATGGAAAACTTGATTTTGAAGCCATAGAAGCCATTGACATAAAGTTGTTTAACAAGCATATGTTGGCATTATTAGAGGGCAAAGAAGTTGAGATTCCAAGCTTTAATTTTATAACTGGCAGTAGGGAATACAATGGTAACACCTTGCAGTTAGACACAGAAGATGTTCTAATTGTAGAAGGTATTCATGGCCTAAACGAAAAACTTAGTAGCGCAGTTCCAAGAGAAAACAAGTTTAAGATATATATTAGCTGCTTAACACAGCTAAATGTAGACTATCATAACCGTATATCTACCACAGATACGAGGCTTATACGTAGAATGATTAGAGATTATACCCATAGGGGGATGACACCTGAGAGGACAATTGAGCTATGGCCAATGGTAAGACGGGGGGAGAGAAAGAATATATTCCCCTTCCAAGAAGAAGCCGATGTTATGTTCAACTCTGCCCTAATATATGAACTAGCAGCACTAAAACACCTAGCAGAGCCTTTATTATTCCAAGTTGAAAGATCTTCCCCGCACTACGCAGAGGCGAAGAGAGTCTTAAAGTTCCTAGAATACTTTCTAGGCATTGGGACAGAAGATATACCGGTAGACTCTATTATAAGGGAGTTTGTTGGGGGGAGCTGCTTTGAATAAGAAGGCTTAATAAATAATTGACACAAGCTACAGCTTATGAGATAATTAATACCATAAAGATGAGTAAGTCAGATGGTCGCAAGTACAAGTTCCGAAAGGACGTGCTTGAGGAACGTCCGAGCTCCATAGAGCAGGGTGCTGGATAACACCCAGTAGAGG
>CAZLPH010000012.1:0-24958 GCA_964561345.1 uncultured Candidatus Epulonipiscium sp. | reverse complement strand
AAAGTCCTTATATAACTGACGGCAACAGGATAACCTGTAGGGAGTATAAGGGAATAGGAAGAAGTCGACCGTCTGGGCTATATTGTGTATTGACACAGTATTGTCTAGGCGGTTTTTTGTATACAAAATTAAACAAAACATACAAGGAGGATTAGCAATGAGAGCATTAATAAGTGTATCAGACAAAACAGGAATAGTAGAATTTAGTGAAAGGTTAAAGGGGTTAGGAATTGACATAATCTCCACAGGGGGGACAGCTAAGACTTTAGAAGATTCTGGTGTAGAGGTTATAGGCATATCAGAGGTGACAGGATTTCCGGAGTGCCTAGGAGGGCGTGTTAAAACATTACACCCCAATATCCATGGGGGTCTATTAGCAGTAAGAAGTAACCCAGACCATATCAAACAAATTGATGAATTAGGAATTAAGCCAATTGATATGGTTGTTGTTAACCTATACCCTTTTAAAGAAACGATTCTAAAAGAAGGCGTGACCTTAGAAGATGCCATCGAGAACATAGACATAGGTGGCCCTACAATGCTTCGTAGTGCTGCAAAGAACAATCAAGATGTTATTGTTATAGTAGATCCAGCTGACTATGAGGTCGTGCTTAAGGAGCTTGCAGGTGGTAGTGTTTCAAAAGAAACAAGATTTTATCTTGCCTCTAAAGTATTTGAACACACAGCCCACTACGATGCAATGATTGCTAATTATATGAGAGAGCAAAGGCAAGTAGAGGATCTTCCAGAAACCTTAACATTAACATATGAGAAGGTACAACAAATGAGATATGGTGAAAATCCACATCAAAAGGCAGCTTTCTATGAAGAGGTTACAGGCAAAGAAGGAACACTTGCAGATGCTAAGCAGCTTCATGGTAAAGAATTATCTTACAATAATATTAATGATGCTAACGGTGCCTTAGACCTTATCAAGGAATTTACAGAGCCAACAATCATAGCAGCTAAGCATGCTAACCCATGTGGTGTAGGAAGTGCAGCTACAATCTATGACGCATATATGAAAGCATATGAGGCAGACTCGATTTCAATCTTCGGTGGAATTGTTGTTTCTAACCAGTCAATCGATAAGGCAACGGCAGAAGAAATGAATAAAACTTTCTTGGAAATTATTATTGCACCAGGATATGATGGAGACGCTTTAGATGTCCTCAAGGCTAAGAAAAACCTTAGAATCTTACAGCTAGACAATATAGAATATGTAAATGAATCTGCCTATGACATGAAAAAAGTAGGTGGTGGAATGATTGTACAGAACAAAGATTTAGTCTTATTTAATGATGAAGAAGATCTTAAAGTTGCAACAGACAGAAAGCCAACAGAAAAAGAAATGGAAGACATGTTATTTGCATGGAAAATAGTAAAGCATGTTAAGTCAAATGGTATTGCACTTGCGAAAAATGGCCAATCTGTAGGTCTTGGTGGGGGACAAGTCAATAGAATTTGGGCGACCAATCAATCAATTGAGCATGGCATAGAGTTTTTAGGAAAAGAAGGTGTAGAAGGAAGTGTGTTAGCATCTGATGCTTTCTTCCCATTCTCAGATGTCGTGATGGCAGCAGCCAAAGCAGGAATTAAGGCAATTATTCAACCAGGTGGGTCAATTAGAGACCAAGAATCAATAGATGCCTGTAATGAATATGGTATAACAATGGTATTTACAGGAATGAGACATTTTAAACACTAAGATTTACACAAAAAGGATAAAATAATCATTTTATCCTTTTAATCTCATTTAATTAATGTTATAATCCTATCTAGGGGGTATTTTGGAGAAGGGAGGATGATATGGACATTAAAAACCGGATGAATGGGGTAGCTAACATGTTAGGGAATTTGGACAATTATAGAGATGTTGATGGGTTTGTGACAGACCTTGAATATTTAGTAGGTCAGCTTACATATTTCTATAATAACCTAACACCAAAGCAAACAGGGGACCCATCTACTACTTTTTATAAGCCTAAAAGATTACCACAAACGCATCAAATTGCGTATTTTAATCTTACAAGGGGATTTCCAAAAGAACTATATGGCGGTCACTGGTGTTATGTTTTAAAGTATTTTAAAAGTAAATTTATCATTATACCAACCACGTCAGTTAAGCAAAATTCTTTAAAGGCAGATCCAGATTTTCAAATTGATATTCAAGTAAAGGATTTTAAAAATGGACTTGCAACACGTATGCAAATTAGCGATATGCGAACAGTGGATGCTCAAAGGCTTTATTTTAACAAAGGATTTTATGACGTTATAACAGATAAAGAATATATTTCAGAAGAAATGAATAAAATACTTTCACTTTGACAATACTATTAACATATGATAATATAAAAGGACATAAATCATATTTTTTCAACATTATTTGAACATAAATATTCAAAAACCCTTAGTTGGGCAAATATGTAATAAAAAGCGACAGCATTTGCTGTCGCTTTATTTATATAATAGGAAAGTTCTACTTTCCTTATCTACAATCAACATAAACCATGTATAATTTCAAAAAAATGTGGAAAAGATATGTTGACGCACTCACTATTGTGGATAATAGTTTCACCTTCAGATACTAGACCAGCAATAGCTAAGGACATAGCAACACGGTGGTCACCGTGGCTTTGTACGGCTGCTCCTTCTAAACTGCCAGTGCCTTTTATAATAAGGCCATCTTCTTTTGCTGAAATATTTGCACCCATCTTACCTAACTCAGAGGTCATAACAGCTATACGATCACATTCCTTTACCTTAAGTTCTTTGGCATCAGATATGGTTGTGCTACCCTTAGCAAAACAAGCTGCTACTGCAATAACAGGAATCTCGTCAATTAAAGTCGGGATAATATCACCTGAAATAGTTGTTCCTATCAAATCTGAGGAACGCACAAGGATGTCACAAACTGGTTCCCCGCATTCTAGACGCTCATTATGACGTGTAATATCACCGCCCATATCTTGGAGCACCTGAATAATTCCGGCTCTGGTTGGATTAACACCGATATTTTCCATGTAAATTTCTGAGTTGGGAAGGATAAGTCCTGCCACAAGGAAAAAGGCAGCAGAGGATATATCGCCAGGAATATTAATATCTAGGCCTTGTAAGTTAGGAAATCCTGTAACCGTAGCCTTGGTTCCTATGGATGTCACATTGGCCCCAAATCCTCTTAGCATAAGTTCAGTGTGGTTTCTTGATAGAATGGGTTCTACAACACTTGTTTCGCCTTCTGTGTATAAGCCGGCCAAAAGCACAGCAGACTTTACCTGGGCACTAGCAACAGGTGAGTGATAGAGGAGACTTTTGAGTTTTGACGGTTTTATATGGAGCGGAGCATAGCTATCACCTTTGGAGGCGGTAATATTGGCATCCATTTGTCTTAAAGGAATCATAATCCTGTTCATTGGCCTTTGTTCTATGGAATCATCCCCGCTAATGGTGCTAGCAAAGTCTTGGCCAGCAAGGATCCCAGATAAGAGCCTAATGGTTGTTCCACTATTGCCTACATCAAGTGGTTCATTTGCTTGCTTAAGGCCATCTAAACCGTTGCCGTAGATGGTTATGTCCTCTCCTTGGTCAATCCTTATCCCCATCTGCTCGAAGCACTTAATGGTGGCAAGGCAATCATCTCCCATTAAAAAATTTGTTACCCTCGTTGTTCCTTTGGCCAAAGAGCCTAACATAACTGCCCTATGAGAGATAGATTTATCCCCAGGAATAGTAATGTTGGCTTTTATATTACTTATTTTCTTAATAACCATTAAAATCCTCCTATATTTTTAATAAAATGCCCTATAATCATTGCGGGATAAAAGCTGCATACTATCGATCATATATGACTTCTTCTCAAAGGCAATTTGAAGGACACCGCCGTGAATTTCTCTGTGATTAACAATCCCTATATTTTTAATGTTAATATCATTATTACTAAGTAAGGTAGCCACCTTTGCAATCATGCCAGGATTATCTTGAATATCAACGAATAAAGTATAAGTTTTTGTCAATAATCCAGGTGAGTGAGTTGTAAATGTATCCCGGTAACTTTTTGCATCATTAAAATAATTATAAATCCAATCAGAATCATCATGTTCAATAGCCCGGCTAGCATCTTCTAAGATGGTGATATATCTTTTTAACATTTTTAAAATTTGCCCTTTATTTGATATGCAAATATCGTGCCATAAGTCAGGGTTTGAAGAAGCAATCCTAGTAATGTCTTTAAAGCCGCCAGCCGCCAAGGTGTGAAGGAGGTTTTTATCCCCATCAGATGCCTTAATTAAATGGACAAGACCAGAGGCGATGACATGGGGAACATGGCTAATAGAAGCCGTTGCAAAATCGTGATAAGAAGGCGATATAATCATAGGAATGGCGCCAATTCTTTCAACAAGCTTTTTTAAAATAAAGACAATAAAATCAGGAGTATCTCCAGAGGGTGTAATAATATAATAAGCATTTTGAAACAAGTGGGCTTTGGAAGACTCATAGCCAGACGCTTCGGAGCCAGCCATAGGGTGGCCACCTATAAAGTAGGCAGGGGACAATCGGTCTTTTAAGATGTGTTGAACTTCCTGGATAATGTCGTATTTGGTACTGCCCACATCTGTAATAATGCAATCTTTTGAAACGTGAGGAATTAATTTTTTAACAACTTCAGGTATATATGCAACAGGGGTGCACACAAAAATCACGGCACAAGAAGCGAAGGAGGCATCAATGCCAGAAGCTCTTTGATCGATAATGCCTTCTTTTCTTGCTTTTTTTAATGTATCTGGGCAGGTGTCAGTGGCAATAATATAGCTGTTTGGCGCATTTTCTTTTTTGAAGGCTTTTGCTAGGGAGCCCCCTAGCAGCCCTAGTCCAATAATACCAATATTCATGATTGTTTCTCCTTAGTAGATTTCTTTGAGTACTTTTACAAAGCCTTTCATTTGTTCCATTGTTCCTAGGGTTACCCGAACCCAGTTTGGGACACCAAAGGCAGGCCTGATAATATAACCCTCTTCTTGGCATTTTTCAAATAAAACATCAGAAGGTCTGTTTGCGTCAAACATAACAAAATTAGCCTGAGTGGGAACGAATTGTATCTTCATTTCCTCAAGCGCATTATATAAATAAGCTTTCACTTCTTTGTTAAGGCTTACAGCCTTAGATACGAATTCTTGATCTTCTAAAGCAGCAACAGCGGCAACTTGTGCCAGGCTATTAACATTAAATGGATTACGGACTCTATTTAAGAGTTCAACAATCTCAGCTGATGCAATGCCGTAGCCAACGCGAAGAGAAGCAAGACCGTATGCTTTTGAGAAAGTCCTAAGAATAATGATGTTTTGATGTTTTGCTAATAGTTCAAGTGATTTAGGGTAGTCCTTAGCATCTGCATATTCATAATAGGCCTCGTCAAGGACAACTAATACATGGTCAGGGACAAAGGCTAAAAAGTCCTCTAAGCTTGTGTCTGTAAAGTAAGTACCTGTTGGGTTATTTGGGTTTGCCAATATAATAAGTTTTGTTTTTTCGTTAATAGATTCTTTCATTTTACCTAAATCATAGGTGAAATTTGTAAGGGGAACCTTTACGATATTACCCCCCATTAGATGGGCGGCTGAATCATAGCGTGGGAAGCTTTGGTCTGATGTTAATAATTCTTCACCAGGACGTAAGAAAACTTCGGCTAAAACACCAAGGATCTCATCAGATCCAGCACCAAAAATTAACTGGTTTTCAGTAATGTTTAAATGTTTAGAAAGAGCACTTCTAAGCTTACCTGTGTTGCCATCAGGATAAAGAGATAGCGTATCTAGGGTACTGATAATAGCCTTCTTTGCCATCTCAGAACAGCCAAGTGGATTTTCATTAGATGCAAGTTTAATAACCGCATCAAGGCCTAGTTCTTTTTGAACGTCCTCAATGGGCTTGCCAGGAATATATGGCCTCATATTATTAATCTCGTCTCTGTAAGTAATAGTCATAAGATTCACCTCGTCATATATGTTTATATAGAGTAATTTAATAATTTCTATTTAATTTTACAATGAGACCATAGGTCTGTCAATAAAACAGGGTGATATCTGCAAGTTATAAGATTTTATTATTCAAGGTTTTGAATAATAAAACAATGGCTAAAAAACAATACAAAAAAGTATGAAATAAAAAAGGGTTTTTGTGAACAATGTAGAAAATGTATAATAAGACTAAATAGTGGCATCATACTAATTTAATCATTGATTCACATTAAAACACAGAAACTACATAAATAAGGCAGGAGGGTTATAAATATGAAAAAATATAACACAAGTCAAATACGTAATGTAGTATTAATGGGACATGGGGGAGCAGGGAAGACAACCCTTGCAGAAGCAGTGCTTCGTACAACGGGAACAATTAAAAGACGAGGAACCATTGATAGTGGTAACACAGTAAGTGACTACGACCCAGAAGAAATCAAAAGGAAATTTTCTATCAAGACATCTTTAATCCCAGTTGAATGGAAAGATCATAAGATTAATATTTTAGATGCACCGGGATATGACGATTTTACAGGTGAAGTTGAGCAAGGGCTTAGAATTGCAGATACGGCAGTAATTGTTATTAATGCAGCTGCTGGTCTTGAAATAGGCGCCCAAAAAGCATGGAAATTTGCAGCAGATGCAGGGCTTCCTAGAATGATTTATATTACAGGTATGGATTTAGACAATGCAAATATGCCTAGAATTTTAAAAGAATTAAAGCAAAGATACGGCAACAGTATTGCGCCAATGCAAGTTCCTTGGTATGAAGATGGAAAGTTTGTTGGCTATATCGATATTGTTCGTATGGTAGGACGCCGGTATGTTGGTAAGCAAACGGAGGATTGTCCTTTGCCAGAAGGAATGGATGATTTAATTATCCCAGCTCGTACAATGATAATGGAAGCAGTAGCTGAGACAGATGAAATTTTAATGGAAAAATATTTTAATGATGAAGAAATATCTGCAGATGAAATAACAGATGCCATTCGTGCTAGCGTTATAGAGGGAACCATTGTACCAGTATTTTGCGGAGCGGGGACAATGAGTGCAGGGATTACCATTTTATTAAACTCCCTCATTCGGTATTGCCCATCCCCTGAAATTCTCCACAAAGAGAACTTTGGTAGAGATGAAAGTTTGGAGAATGAAGTTTTAAGAAAATGCGACGCGGCAGAAAAGACTTCTTTATTTGTTTTTAAAACCATTGTAGACCCATTTATTGGGCGGTTTACATTCTTTAAGGTTCGTTCAGGAAGGGTTAAAACAGATGATGTTTTATATAACGCACGAACCCAGGAGGTTGAAAAGTTATCCAAACTCTATATATTTAGGGGAAAAGAGCAAATTGAAGTAGATGAGCTAGTAGCAGGCGATATAGGGGCTGTTGCAAAACTTAAAGATACACTTATTAATGATACCCTATATGAAAAAGATGCTTATATCCAATACCCACCTATTGAGTTTCCGATTCCTTACCTAAAAAGAGCAATTTTTCCCAAAGGTAAAAAGGATGAGGAAAAGTTATCAGCTGCCATTCAAAGGCTTATGTCGGAAGACCCAACTTTCTACACAGAGTATGACGTAGAAACACGTGAAACAGTTATCTTTGGCATGGGCCAACAACAATTAGATATTATCGTTAATATGTTAATGAGCAAGTTTAAAGTAGAAGTAGCCCTTAAAATGCCTACCACACGGTATAGGGAAACCATAAAAGGATCAGCAGAAGTACGAGGAAGACACAAAAAGCAATCAGGTGGCCATGGTCAGTTTGGGGATGTTATTATGAGCTTTGAACCACTTGAAGATAGGGAAGTGGCCTTTGAATTTGTGGAAAAGGTATTTGGTGGATCGGTTCCAAGACAATACTTTCCAGCAGTTGAAAAGGGCCTAGAAGAATCAGTTCAGAAAGGTGCCCTAGCAGGATACCCAGTAGTAGGGGTAAAAGCGACTCTCTTAGATGGTTCCCATCACCCAGTGGATTCATCAGAGATGGCATTTAAAATAGCAACGACTGTGGCCTTTAAAAAAGGAATGGAAAAAGCAGAGCCAATTATTTTAGAGCCTATTGCTTACACAGAAATTACAATTCCAGATGAGTACACAGGTGATATTATGGGTGATATGAAAAAACGTCGAGGCCGTATGCTAGGCATGGAACTTAACGGATCAAGACAAGTTATTATTGCTGAAGTACCCATGGCAGAATTATATAATTATCCAACGGACCTAAGGTCCCTTACCCAAGGGAGAGGTGAGGTCATGTACCGCTTTGAGCGCTATGACGAAGCCCCAACTGATGTCCAAGAAAAGGTTATTGCTGACAGACAAAAGTAACATTAAAGGAAAGGCCAAGAGCAGATGCCCTTGGCCTTTCTTGGGGTAAGGGAAGTGTGCAAAGGGGGATGATGGTGTGCTTGCTGTTTTGCTGAGGGATAAGTTGGGGGAGGAAAGAAGGAAGATGAAGATAGATGAAGTAATGGATAAGGGTTTTCGTTTTAGGGGGTATAATATTAATGAGGCTGTTAAGTATGGGCTTAAGTACGCCACGGAGATAAACCCAGAGTTTGGAAATTATGAAAAATGGGGCGGGGATTGTACGAATTATGTGTCTCAATGCCTGCTTGCAGGGGGGATCCCTTTCGATAGGGAAGGAATAGATGTTAGATATAAATGGTATTGGTATTCAGAAGGGGAAAGGACGCCTTCGTGGACAGCGGCTAATTCCTTGAAGTTTTATATGAAAAATAATAATGTCAATCAGGATGGGGGCTTAAGTTTAGGCTTAAAGGCTGTGTTGATAGGTGAGGAAGGGATTTTAAGGGGAGATATTGTGCAGTTAGTGGATGGTAATGACCATGCTTATCATAGTATGATAGTAACAGGTTATTTGGTCCAAGGCGACCAGGTAGTGGATTATCTTGTATCCCAGCATTCGGGATATGATGAGGATGATGAAGGAAGACTAAGGAATTATCCCTTGTCAGACAAGCAAGGCATAAAGATTTTTTGGTCAGTAATGGGATATGTTATAGAATGAGAGTGATACAAATGAAAAAATTAAAAAAGGTATACATAGAGATTGGAAACATATGTAACCTAAGCTGCGATTTTTGCCCAGTCACAAAAAGAAAGCAAGAATTTATGGATTTAGAGACATTTAAGATAATATTGGACCAGGTAAAGCCCCACACAGATTATATCTATTTTCATGTAAAAGGAGAGCCCCTCTTGCACCCTCAAATAGATAAGCTCTTAGACATAAGTTTTGAGAAAGGCCTTAAGGTAAACATTACCACCAATGGGACTTTAATTAAGAAGGTTCAAGATAAAATACTGGGTAAAGCAGCTTTAAGACAAATAAGTTTTTCTCTCCATAGTTTTGATGGGAATCATGAGGGAGATGGGTTCTTTGAAGAAAAACAAGCGTATTTTCAAGCTATTTTTGACTTTATAGAAGCGGCTAAAGCAACACCTTTAATTATATCATTAAGACTTTGGAATTTAGAACAGGATAATAAGCTTAATCTGGAAAAAGGACGTAATGAAGAGTTGCTTAAAATGATTGAAAGTGAATTTAACTTAGATTATAAGATTGAAGAGAAGATTGTTCCAGGTGGGGGGGGTAAACTTGCTGATAAAGTCTATTTAAATCAGGACCATGAATTTAAATGGCCTGATTTAAAAGAAGAGGAAGATGATGGCCTAGGATTTTGTTATGGCCTTCGTGATCAAGCAGCTATATTAGTTGACGGAACCCTGGTGCCTTGCTGCCTTGATGGTGAAGGTGTTATTGACCTAGGGAATATTCATGATAGGAGCTTTACAGAGATTATAAGTAGCAAGAGAGCCAAGGCTATTTATGATGGCTTTTCAAACAGACAAGCAGTGGAAGAACTTTGCCGAAAATGTGGCTACCGAAAGAAATTTGGCGTCTAGCTTATCGTAATATTTTACGAGCAAACTGATATGAAAAATGAGCCCAACTTTGTTTCATAAAAGGTAAAGGAATGTCAGGTGGGTAGGGCTTATCTAGTAAGTTCATATTAAGCCAGTATAGATAATCCGCTGTTTGATCTTCCTCACCAGATGCTGCCATAGACCGCCAAAGATTAAACATAAAAAGTCGCTTTAGACTAGGAGGATACAGGATATTGCTGCTTACGTCCTCATAAAACGTGTTAGCCACAAGGGAAATTTGCTCTAAATCTTTTTCCTTAGGACTATAATTAAAACTAAAACAACGTAAGGGCAATACCCTAATATGATTGATCCCCCAGCAGCCTAAGACGTCTTTCACATACTGGCCAGTAGATTTTGCCCCACCCCCAGCAGTGGTAACCACAACCAGGGCCTTTTTGTTAAAAAAATTAGGCCTGTGAAAATGATAAGCCATATGGTCTAACCAGCATTTTAAAACACCTGGTACTTGCAAAGAATAAGTGGGTGTGGTGATAATTAGACCATCACATTGGGTGATTTTTGCCACAATAGTTTGTATCATAGGGCTATGGGGACACGAGTTCTCGCCTTTTAAAAAGCATTGATTGCAGCCAATGCAAAAAGGGAGATTTAATTTGCTTAAAAATAGGTCTTCGAATGCCACAGGGCCATTTGTTTGCATGTATGATTTTAAAAAGGTTGAAGCCTTATAGGTGTTACCTTTACGGTAACTCGTATGGATAATGAGACATTTCAATAGATGGGCTCCTTTTAGGGTTCAATATATATATCATATCTATGCAAGAAAATAATAAAAATGAAAGTAAAGTAGATAAATAAGAAAAGGTGATGAAGATGAAAGAATGGGCAATTAAAGATTATAAAAACAAGCAAGTGGATTGGCGGGAGCTTGCCAGTCTTACAATTGACAACTATCCCTGGTATGAAAAAGGACTTAAACAAACAACAGAGGTAAAAATTGCAATTTCCAAGGATTCTATCCATATCTATGTCAAGGCCCAGGACAAGCATATATGTGCTAGGGCTAAGAAGTTAATGGACCCTGTCCATGAAGATAGTTGCTTTGAATTCTTTGTGACCCCTTGGGACCAACGATCAACATCTTATTTTAATATTGAAATGAATTGCATGGGAGTCTTATATATGGCCTACCATGATGGCAGCAGCGGCGAAGATGTGAAAACCTTTATTAGCAAAGACCAAGCCAAAGCAATAACCATAGAATCCTCCTTAAAAGATGTTAAAGATATAAAAGCAGAAAAAGGCTGGGAATTAAACATTATACTTCCAATATCCTTATTAGAAGAGATGTCAGGAAAAGAAATCAAAAAAGATGTATGGTATGGAAACTTTTACAGATGTGGCGGAGAAGTAGATGACCAGTATGCTGCTTGGAGTCCCTTGGAATTTGAAAAGCCAAATTATCATCTGCCAATGCAATTTGGAAAGCTTATTATTAAAGTGTAATTAAGTTGAAAGAGGGGAGAAGGATGAAAAAGAATATTATTTACCATGGTTTAGAGTATAGGACCATAGAAAAAGACGGAGACATAGACTATTTTATAGAAACATTGTCATATCCTGTGAATTTAAACATTGACCTGCCTAATGTGTCTAGAATTCAATTTCCAAAGTCAAGGGCTGTACTTGTTAGGACGTCACCAAAGAGTGACTTAATAACCATTCATGTTATGAGAGACATAGATTTACATTCTAGTTTTTGTAATTTTGAAATTAACTTAAAAGACTTAACATTAACCATTAAGAAAAATATAAAAAGTGTTGATATAGAGATATTCTAAGACTTTTCTCATTAAATCTTTCTAAATCCTTGATTTTTAAAAATTCATATGCTATATTACAGATAAATATAAATATACACATAGACTATGAAGCGAACTAGTAATAACTTATTCCTTTCCAGAGACTTGTCGGTTAGTGTGAGACAAGAAGGGGCAAGATATGAACTCATCGCCGAGTTTCCCGCTGAACATGTAAGGTGTAGGTGGTGACGGGACTTCCCGTTATAGAAGATATGAGTGTGCCTTATGATAAGGTGAACTAGAGTGGTACCGCGAAGCTATGCCTTTCGTCTCTATATAAGACGAAGGGCTTTTTTATTGCAAACAAGAATAAATATAAACTATTTTAAGGAGAGATTTTCATGGAATATAATTATAAAGAAATAGAAAATAAGTGGCGGAATGAGTGGGAAGAGAACCCTATTAACCAACCAAGTCCTGATAAAAAACCATATTACTGCTTAGATATGTTCCCCTATCCATCAGGGGATGGTTTACATGTAGGTCATTGGCGTGGATATGTCTTGAGTGACGTATGGAGCCGCTATAAGATGCTAAGTGGTTACCATGTTCTTCACCCAATGGGATGGGACTCCTTTGGCCTTCCAGCAGAGAATGATGCCATTAAGAAAGGGGTCCATCCAGCAAAGGGAACAGCCAAGAACATTGCTAACTTTAAGCGTCAACTAAAAGAAATTAGTGCTGTATATGACTGGGACCTTGAGCTTAATACAATAGATCCTGACTATTACAAGTGGACACAGTGGATATTTGTAAAGATGTTTGAGAAGGGCCTAGCATATGAGAAACAAATGCCAATTAATTGGTGTCCGTCTTGTAAGACAGGACTTGCTAATGAAGAAGTCGTTGGCGGAGAATGTGACAGATGTGGCTCAGTTGTCACAAAGAAAAACCTAAGACAATGGATGCTCAAGATTACAGAATATGCAGAAAGACTCTTAGATGACTTAGAAGGTCTTGAATGGTCAGATAAAGTTAAGAAAATGCAAGCTGACTGGATTGGAAAAAGTTACGGAGCAGAAATTGACTTTAAGATTAAAGATAAAAACCAAAGCATTAAAGTATTTACCACAAGAGCAGATACTTTATATGGCTCAACTTTTATGATCCTTGCACCAGAGCATGAACTGTTAATGGATATTACCACGCCAGAGCAAAAGGAAGCTGTTGAAAAGTATGCATTTGACGCCTCAACAAGGTCCTCAGTAGACCGTATGGCAGATAAAGAAAAAACAGGTGTGTTTACAGGAAGTTATGCCATTAATCCTTTAAACAATGAACCCGTTCCAGTATGGACAGCCGATTATGTGTTAGCTGATTACGGAACAGGGGCTGTTATGTGTGTGCCAGCCCATGACGAGCGAGACTTTGAATTTGCTAAAAAGTTTGACCTTCCTATTATTCAAGTAATAGCTGAAGACGGAATAGAAATTCAAGATCTTCAGGCACCTTATATTGGTGAAGGGACCATGATAAACTCAGAAGACTTTAACGGGCTAGGGTCTACTATAGCAAAAGATCAAATACCAGAATTCCTTGAAAAAGAAGGACTAGGTAAAAGAACAACGAATTATAAGTTAAGAGATTGGGTATTTTCACGTCAGCGTTACTGGGGAGAACCAATACCAATGATCCACTGTGATGATTGTGGTATTGTGGCTGTACCAGTAGAAGATTTACCAGTGGTCTTACCTGAGGTTGATTCTTATGAACCAACAGGAACAGGTGAATCGCCTCTAGCGGCTATTGAAAGCTGGGTAAACACAACATGTCCAACATGTGGTAAGGCGGCTAAACGTGAGACCAATACAATGCCGCAGTGGGCAGGGTCATCTTGGTATTTCCTAAGATATGCTGATCCAAAAAATAGCAATGATATTGCAAGTAAAGAAGCCCTTAGCAAGTGGTTACCAGTTGATATGTATGTTGGTGGTATTGAGCATGCTGTCTTGCACTTGTTATATTCAAGATTCTATACAAAGTTTTTATATGATATTGGAGAAGTGGACTTTAAAGAGCCATTTACCCACCTATTTAACCAAGGGATGATCACAAAAGATGGCATTAAAATGAGTAAGTCTAGAGGGAACACTGTGTCACCAGACGAGCTTGTTGAAAACTACGGATGTGACTCTCTTCGAATGTATGAATTATTTATAGGACCACCAGAACTAGACGCAGAGTGGGATGATAGAGGGATTGATGGTGTCCACCGCTTTATCAATAAACTATGGAGACTTGTTAAGGGCAATAAGCCAGTGGCACAGACTAGGGATATGGAACGCCTACGTCACAAGATGGTTTATGAAATTACAAACCGTATGGACAATTTCCACTTAAACACAGTTGTTAGTGGTTTCATGGAACACACCAACACACTAACAGATATCCAGAAAAAAGAAGGCGGAATTGACAATGCTACCATAGATACACTCATTATTTTACTAGCACCATTTATTCCCCATGTAAGTGAAGAATTATGGGAGTCTAGAGGAAACACCCAAAGTGTCTTTAATAATACATGGCCAACCTATGAAGCGGAAAAAATGAAAGAAGATGAACTAGAAATTCCAGTTCAGATGAACGGAAAAAGAGTGGTATCTATCTTTATTTCACCAGATGAAGACAAAGATGCCGTACTTGCAAAAGCCAAGGAAGCTGTTGCAAGCAGGCTGGAGTCCAAAACCATTGTTAAAGAAATATATGTTCCGGGCCGAATTGTTAACATTGTGGCAAAATAAAGGGTACTAGTTACCCATCATAGATATAAACATATCAAACTTTTGGCGCTTTTCTGGAGGGAGTGAATCTCTTAAAAACAGAATAAGCGCCTTTTGTTGGTCGGAATTCATAACAATGCCTCTTTGTTTTGCTTCGTTAGAAAGAGCCATAAAGGTTCCAATGATTTCAATGTCACTTTTTCCCTTCATAGAGTTAATAGTACTTTCTAGTTTGGCTACGAAAGAAGGGTCAAGGGAATTAAACACATTACTTTTAAAAATATTAGTCATATAACAACTCCTTTAATTTTATTGACAAGAAATTATGTCATAATAGTAGAAAGTGTTTCAAGAAATTTTTTTTGATTATCATCTAGCATAGGAGAAATATTTTGGATAAACTCTTGGGAAGTTCCTTTTAAAGCCACTTGGGGGTTATCCTCAGGCGCTGGAATATTAGTCGGTTCTAAGTAAGAATCCCCTGATTGAACGGAGGATAAGATGTTTTTAACATCATTAAATTTAAAAAGTATATCAACCCAATAAGCATTACTTGGATCTAAGTTCTCTTTAACAGAATGAAGTAAGTCCATTTGCCATGTCTCACTTTCCCTAAAATTATTAGGGGAGATATTTGGCTCATCCATAGCAGAATAATAGTTTATAACAGACATAAGTTCGTAGACCTTAATGAAAATAGAGAGATCCTTTTGTTTCTTTAAAGGCAAATAAGGAATTAAAGATTTACAAACACGCAAAGCTTCTGTATGAATTTCAGCATCTAGTGGGAACATAGGCCAGGCCTTATCATGGGATGCTGTTTTTGTATTTGAAGTAGCAGGGGGTGAAAAAAGCTTAGCCAAATTCATCATATTGGATAGTGTGTTATCATTATTCACCTAGATGCCCCTCTCTAAAATAGTTGTTCTCTTAATAAGCTATGAATAGAAGTGTGTAAAATAGAACAGTATTAATCATTTTTTATCAGCAAGTGAATAAAGATAGAATAGGGCTTAGATGAAAAGTGGTGTAAAAATGAGCAATATAAATCTAGTGGATTTAGACTTAAACCGGGACATACAAGAAATTGTCAACTATATACAAAGTTATATAGACTCAACCTACTTAAGCCAAATACGAAATCAAATTAAGACACATAAAAGACAATGTGCAGACCTACCTTTTGCCGAAGTACAGCTGTTAAATGCCTTGCTTCCATTTGTGTGTGAAGACGCCAAAGAGAAGTTTTCAAAGATAATTGAGATGATAACTTACTCAAAAATGATTGAGAGTATGTTGCCCAGTTATGGCATCGATAATTTTTTCATAAGAAATAGTGGTGAGGAAAAGGGAGCTAATGATTATCTTCACCAGGCAGTAGTGGCTTTAGTTCTGTACAAAGTAATTATATGGGCTGAGGAGACAGATAAACTTTAAAAGAAAAAGCGTAGGATTTTAAAATCCTACGCTTTTTCTTTCTAGAACTTACCATTAAACAAAAAGACCAATGCTAAAATCCAAATCCAGGTGTTGTTGCCACATTTAAAATCAGTTAAAATGTTACCAATACCACCGGCGCCGCCAATACCGGTATTACAATTATCTCCGGCACCAAATCCACCAAATAATATTAATCCAGCGACAATAATCCATATCCACTTTGTGTTATCAACGCATCTTAATTCTTCCATATTAAACCTCCTTCATTAAATAACAATAAGTAAGCTTAGAGTTCCATACCGTTTAAGGACTGGAACTCTAAACCATATATTTTAAATAAATCACTTATAACCTAATTAGCAAGCCATATTCCCTTGGTATAATAAGAACATAGCAGCTAAAGCAACGATTAACATAGTGTTATTGCCACATCCAAACATACTACCGATATCAAAGTTAAAGCCAAGTCCATCACTACCGAAAAGAAGGAAAAAGGCTAAAATAATCCAAATCCAGTTGTTGCCTTGTAAACCAAACATAAACAATCATCCTTCCAGAATTTAACAAATTATCTATTTCAATATTAGTTTATGTAATACAGGTCAAAAGGTTACTGATTATTATCTTGGAAGAGAAAAAATATGGCAATAGCAAGTAAAATAAAATCCCAAGGAAGATCTGATATACTAGCCTTTCTTTGGAAGTTGCCTTGGAATTCTTTGGGTAAATCAAGATGAAGAAGTTGGTCTTTAGTGAAGGGCACCATGAAATCACCTCATTTAATGATTAATATCCTATTAAAGCATATGCAAGTTAGTGGAAATTTAGTATACTTATAGCTAGTGCATATTGACAAGATAGAGTGTGGTGTATACAATTATATAGGTATGAGTTATCAGACAATTAAAGTTGTTATCCATAATAAAGTCAATGATTAAAAACATATATAGAATGAAAGGGAGTTACATACATGGGACTTACGTTAACAGAAAAAATTATTCAATCACATCTTCTGGAAGGGGAAATGATTCCAGGTAATGAAATCGGGATTAAAATTGACCAGACCCTTACCCAGGACTCGACAGGAACGATGGCCTACTTACAATTTGAGGCAATGGGAATTGATAGGGTACAGACAGAAAAATCTGTGGCTTATATTGATCACAATATGCTTCAGCAAGGATTTGAGAATGCAGATGATCATAAATACATTCAAACAGTTACTAAAAAACACGGTGTACATTATTCAAGACCTGGAAATGGGATTTGTCACCAGGTTCACTTAGAGCGCTTTGGTGCCCCAGGTGGAACCTTACTTGGCTCTGATAGCCATACACCAACAAGTGGTGGACTGGGCATGCTTGCCATTGGAGCAGGGGGCCTTGACGTTGCAGTAGCTATGGGAGGTGGGACATATTACGTTACCATGCCTGAAGTGGTTAATGTTGAGTTAATAGGCACATTAAAACCATATGTAGCAGCCAAAGATATTATACTAGAAGTGCTTCGTATTTTAACGGTAAAAGGCGGCGTTGGTAGGGTGATTGAATATACAGGTGAAGGCGTCAAAACCTTAACAGTTCCAGAGCGTGCAACCATTACCAATATGGGAGCAGAGCTTGGGGCGACAACATCTGTATTTCCAAGTGATCATGTGACGCTAGAATTCTTAAAAGCACAAAATAGAGAAGAAGTATGGAAAGAGATAGGCCCAGATAAAGACGCTGTATATGGTAAGAAGATTACGATTAATTTATCAGAACTTGAGCCTTTAGTTGCAAAGCCACATAGCCCTGACGACGTTGCTAAAGTAGGAGAAACAACAGGGGTTAAAGTAGACCAAGTGGCAATTGGAAGCTGTACAAATAGTTCCTATGTGGACCTTATGAAGGTTGCAGCTATCTTAAAAGGTAAAACAGCCCACCCAGATGTAAGTTTGGTTATTGCACCGGGATCTAAGCAGGTATTAACAATGATTGCGCAAAACGGGGCTCTAGCAGACCTTATTGCATCAGGAGCGAGAATTATTGAATCAGGTTGTGGCCCATGTATTGGTATGGGGCAAGCACCGGCTTCTAACGCAAACTCAGTTAGAACCTTTAACCGTAACTTTAAGGGACGTTGTGGGACGGATTCAGCTAATGTTTACCTGGTTAGCCCGGAAACAGCAGCAGCAACAGCCTTAACTGGAATATTAACAGATCCAACGACTTTAACTGAAAAAATTGATATTGAGATGCCAAAAGAATTCCTTGTAGACGATAACATGGTTGTGGCGCCAGCAGCAAGCTCAAGTGAGGTTGAAGTGGTTCGTGGCCCTAACATTAAGCCGTTCCCACTTAATACAAAACTAGACACCATTGAAGGACTTGCACTTATTAAAGTAGAAGATAATATTACCACAGACCATATTATGCCTTCTAATGCTTACTTATTGCCATACAGATCTAATGTGCCTTATCTTGCAGAGCACTGCCTAGTACCGTGTGACCCAGACTTCCCAACAAGGGCTAAAGCTAATCCAGGTGGTATCATTATTGCAGGTGATAACTATGGCCAAGGGTCTTCCCGTGAGCATGCTGCCCTAGCGCCATTACAGCTTGGGGTTAAAGCAGTCATAACAAAGAGTTTTGCACGTATTCATAAAGCAAACCTAATTAACTCAGGTATCGTGCCTTTGGTATTTGAAAATCCTTCAGATTATGATACTATTGACGTAATGGATCAGCTGCATATTGAAAATGCAAAAGATCAAGTAGAAAAAGGTGACAAGATAATCGTTTTAAACAAAAGCAAAGATTTAACATACACAACGATTTTAGATGTGTCAGATAGAGAGCGCACAATGCTAGTGTATGGCGGTAAAATTAACATGATCAAGGAAACAGTCAATAAATAGGAGGAAACATAAGATGGATAAGCTAAAAATAGCAGGAGATCACTTTGCACAACTTGTACAAGAACAATTAGAACGGGTAGAAAAAATGAAAGCTTCTGAAGAAGCAGTCGATTTTTCCAAACTAGATAAGATTATTATTGGCTGCTGTGGCGGAGATGGCATTGGCCCAGCAATTACAGAGCAGGCAGAACGCGTGCTTCGCGCAGTCCTTAAAGAAGATGTGGACAAAGGCCGCATTGAATTTAAGACAATAGAAGGGCTGACAATCGAAAATCGTATTGCCAAGATGCAGCCAATTCCAGACGACGTACTAGCAGAGCTTAAAACCTGCCATGTTATCCTAAAAGGACCAACAACAACACCAAGTAAAGGTGATGGCCCTAATATTGAGAGTGCTAACGTAGCAATGAGAAGAGAACTTGACTTATTTGCAAACGTTCGTCCTATAGCAGTGCCAGAGATGGGCATTGACTGGGCATTCTTCCGTGAAAACACAGAAGGTGAATACGTTCTAGGAAGCCAAGGAATTGATATTGATGAAGATTTATCATTCGACTTTAGAGTTATAACAACTCAAGGTGTTCGTAGAATTGCCAAAGCAGCATTTGACTATGCCCGTGCAAATGGTAAAAAGCATGTGGCTATTATTACAAAAGCTAACATTCTTAAGAAAACAGATGGTAAATTCTTAGAAATTTGTTATGATGTGGCCAAAGACTACCCAGAGATTCAGGCAGACGACTGGTTTGTAGACATTATATCAGCTAACCTAATCAATCCAGAAGTTAATAAAAACTATGAAGTATTTGTTCTTCCAAATCTTTACGGGGATATTATTACAGATGAGGCAGCTCAGCTTCAAGGTGGTGTAGGAACAGCAGGTAGTTCTAATATTGGTAACCGTTACTCAATGTTTGAGGCAATCCACGGAAGTGCTCCTAGAATGGTAGAATCCGGTAGACAAATCTATGCTAACCCAGCAAGTATGATTAAGGCGTCAGAGTTATTGCTTCGTCATATCGGCTATAAAGAAGAAGCAGATACCGTTGTTAAAGCATTAGCAGTAGCAAATGATCAAGTGAAATTAACAGGAAGAGACACAGGTGCAACAGGTGAAGAATTTGCAAACTGTGTTATTGAAAACCTATAATATTTAAAGCAATATTTAGAAAAGTAAAACAAGTTATAACATAAACCCTACCTTTTGGTAGGGTTTATGTTATTATTAAGGAAAGACGGGAGGCTAGCTTATGAGAAAATTAGTAATGATAGTGGTTATGATACTTACGATTGTGGGAACAATACCACATATTTCTATAAATGAAAGTAACGTTAGCAGTATGAATTTTCCCACCAATCAGGTAGTTGAAATAGTGGAAAGTAGCCCTAAATCCTTATCAAGTAATGTGTTATTGCCCGAAGGAACGTCTGGTAATAACACAAATAAAGGATTAGCAATTGAAAGCAAGGATAAAATATATTATTCCGATGGGATAGACTTATGGTCTATGAATAGAGAAGGAAAGTCTAAAGCCAGGCTTAAAAAAGAAGTTTACCCAGTAAACCTTCAAATTTTAGAAGAGGAAATATATTATATTAACGAAGAGAATCATCATATATATAGCATTAAGATAGATGGCACAGCCCATAGGCAAATAAGTGATGATAAAGCCTACAGCATCAATGTTTATAATCGTAGAATATATTTTATGGACCGGTATAATCAGCTCTATGTTACATCTATGTCTCTAGATGGCACAGACAAACAAGTTATAAAAGAAATCGTTGCCAATGATATGATGATCTATAATGATTATATTTATTATATTACCAGGTCAGGTAACATTTGCAAAATGAGAATAGATGGGGCTAATGACACTATTCTAAAAACTGGCACCATACAATATGATGTTTCCAAGACAGGCATTTACTTTACTTATGATCCCCGTATAGCATATAAACCTAAAGGACTATATCACCTGGATTTTGAAAACAATAATGAAACTCAGTTACTAAGCGAAACACCCTATAGTTTTAATGTTCACAAAAATAGGGTCTATTATAATCATCCAAGTAAACTGAGCCTATACAGTATGGCTATAGATGGGACCCAAAGAACAGAACTAACGGGGACTAATAGCAGCCAAATTAACCTAGCTGGTAACCATATATTTTATAGGAATCTAGAAGATAATAAAAAGGTCTACCAGATTGATTTAGATGGTAGTAATAGAAAATCTTTACAAGGTAAAACTCTAATAAGCAATGTGCCAGACTTAACAAAAGAAATGAATGACCTAGAAGACAAAGAGATTTCTCCTAAGTTAAAGCGGGCATATAACCGTGCAAAGGATATTATTGCAGACATTATAGGGCCTAATATGAATGATTATGAAAAAGCTAAGATTGTACACGACTATGTTGTAAATAACGCCAGCTACGACGTAGAAGCAGCAGATCAGTTTCTAAACGGTCTAGGGTCTGATGCCAATGCTTTTACAGCATACGGTATTTTAATTAACCAAAAAGGTGTTTGTCAGGGCTACGCAGAAGCAGTACAAATACTGCTGAGCCTTGCAGGTGTAAAGTCTGAATTGGTTATAGGAGATGCTATGGATGACGACGGGACCTATATTTCCCATATGTGGAACCTGGTTTTAATTGATCAGGGATACTATATGCTAGACGCAACCTGGGATGACCCAGTAGGACCAAAAGATATTCTCTTACATGATTACTTTCTTGTGGATAGTGAAACCCTAAAAAAGACACATAGGTGGGCATATGATGAATATCCACCATGTAACTCAAGTAGGGTAAATAGCAATTAAAAGGGTCATAGATACCCCAGCTTGTACATATAAATAACTTATCAATAGATAAGGCGTTTACACAAAGTTGGGGGGAAAGATGACCATGAAAAAAGAAAATAGGAAAATAAGAAAATTTAGTCTATGGCTAACAGTATTAGCGGGGGTAATGACAATAGCTATAAGCATTTATAATTACCATCCCAAAATAGATGCATATAGGTATGCCCTTGCTTATAATAAAAAAGACTTTGAAAAGGTGTATTCCTTTTACAAGAAGGAGTCCATTATAGATAAGTTTACGAAAGAGCAAATTATAAGTGTCTTAGAAGAACAATCCAAAATCAATGAAAAAATAAAATTCAAAGATGTAACCATGATTAAAGATCAAGAGACTAACAAGTGGTTTGTAAAATTTCCTTATAGCCTTCAGAGTATCTATATATTTACCCCAACAGGAGCAACAGTTTATGTCGACAATAAGAAGATTGCCAAGGATATTGTGGGAAAAGGGATAGAAGTAAGGGAAATGCTTCCGGGTAAACATCAGGTTAAAATTGAGTATTATAATAATATGTATCCACCCTTTACAAGACAAATTGATGTTCCAAAAGAGCAGAAGGTAGAATCTCCCTATGAGACTCAAAACGCAGTAATAGTTGCCCCATTAGGAACATGGGTTAAACTTGGAAATATAACACAAGAAAATCTAGGAAAAGAGGTCTTATTTCAAAACATACTGCCAGGGCAATATGATATGTCAATTTATATGGGAGACAAGGACATAGAGGTGTTTTCTCAAAAGATCCAAATAGACAAAGAAACCAACAGAGTCCATGTGGGGGATATTAAGGGGAATGAAAAAGTAAGAGAAGACCTAGAGGTGTTTTTTGGAGAATTTAATAAGGCTTATAAAGAAGGTATTATCAAAAGGGATTCACTGTTTTTACATAAATTTTTAACAGATAAAATAAATGAAGATGTCATATCAGATTTTAACATGTGGTATCTGGACAATAAGGATATAAAAGACGCCAAAAGCTTAATGGAAGTACGGGATATTTATCCTATATCAGGCACTGAGCTTAAGGCGTCTGTGTTAGAAACCGTTTATTTGGTTAACCAAGAAAAAAATGAAGTAGATGAAGAGATAAACCAGCAATACAGGGTGGTTATTGAGTGGGATTATAAGCTTAAACGAAGTAATTCAACCTGGAAAATAGTGGGCCGGGAAATACGCCAGAGCATTGTCGCTTATAAAAACACAGAAGGAAAATGGATTAAATATTAGCTATTTTGCTCAAGAGCTAATGAGTCTTCTTCCCACTGTTTGTAAAATCCTTCAAGTTTACTTTCTAAACTTGTTCTTTCAAGAACATATTCTTCTGATTTCTTAGGATCTGTGTATACTTCTTCAAGGCAAAGTTGGGCCTCTATAAAAGAAAGTGATTCTTCTATCTCATGAATAACCTCTTCAGTTTTGGCCAGCTGATTTTCCAGTCTTCTTAGATTAGCCTGGGCTTCTTTAGCTTTAATCCATTGATCTTTAGAATCAGAGATAAGAGGGACCTCTAGGGATGATGCTTCAACACCTTGAAGTTTCTTTTCCACATAATAATCATAGTTACCAAGATATGTATCCATCCCAGTCTTTGACATTTCAAGTACTTTTGTAGCGGTTCTGTTAATAAAATAACGGTCGTGGGAAATATATAGGACAGTACCTTCGTAATTAGCGAGAGCCTCTTCAAGTATTTCTTTGGATAAAATATCTAAATGGTTGGTTGGCTCATCTAAAAGTAGAAAGTTAGCTTTAGAGAGCATGATTTTGGCCAAGGCAACCCGGCCTTTTTCCCCGCCGCTAAGGGTAGAGATAATCTTAAAGACATCATCCCCAGTAAATAAAAAAGCAGCCAGTACATTTCTAATAATAACAGTTTTTGTATCAGGAAAAGCATTTTGTAATTCATCGATAATACTAGAAGACTCGTCAAGGGTTTGATGCTCTTGGTCATAATATCCGACCAAAACATTGGTGCCCAATACAACCTTACCAAAGGAAGGATCTACTGACCCCATAAAAATACGAAATAAAGTTGTTTTGCCAATGCCATTAGGGCCTACAAGAGCAATTTTATCTCCCCGTTTTATTTGGAAATTTAGGTTTTCAAATAAATCCAGTTCGCCAAAGGACTTAGAAAGATTTATGGCATCTAAAACATCATGACCACTTTGAATCTGGGGTTTTAAACTGAGTTTCATCCCATCAGAAGCCTCAAGTGGTTTTTCAATGCGGTCAACTTTATCCAGTAGTTTTTCACGGCTTTCAGCGCGTTTAATAGATTTTTCCCGGTTAAACTGCCTGAGTTTATCAATGACTTGTTCCTGGCGCTTAATCTCTTTTTGCTGATTGCTATATTGCCTTGCTTCACTTTCTTTATTAATAGCTTTCTGTTTAATAAAAAAGGAATAATTACCTTCATAAACAAATGACTTGTTGTGTTCAAGCTCCACAACTTTTGTCACAATACGATCTAGAAAATAACGGTCGTGAGAAATAATAATAGCGGCCCCATCATAGTTTTTCAAAAAACCTTCAAGCCACTCAATGGCCTCAATATCCAAATGGTTAGTAGGCTCGTCTAAGAGCAGTACATTAGGATTTTGTAGAAGTATTTTGGCAAGGGCAACCCTTGTTTTTTGTCCACCAGATAAGATAGAGACAGGCTTATCATAGGCATCATCAGAAAGCCCAAGACCAGAGAGAACCCCCCTGACTAAGCTTTTATACATATAGCCTTGATTATCTTCAAATGACTCTCTTAAGAGATCGTAATTCGTAACAAGTTGGTCTAATTCCTGTGAATTGGCGTTGGAAATTAAAGATTCCATGCGTCTAAGGTCTTCTTCCATTTCGATTAGATGGTCAAAAACAGTTAGAAGTTCATCATAGACTGTTTTATCTGAGTTAATAGATACGTGCTGGGGCAAATAGCCTATAGAACAATTCTTAGCTTTAATGATTTCTCCAGAATCAGCTTCTAAATCATTGGATATAATACGAAAGAGGGTTGTTTTACCGCTTCCGTTCATTCCGATTAAGGCGATCTTTTCTTTTTCTTCTATATGAAATGTAACATCGTCTAAAATTATATTAGTAATAAACGATTTATGAATGTGATGACAAGCTAAAATCATAAAAAACCTCCTATTAAGTGTCTAAACCTTATCATATCAAAAAACAAGGGTAAATCAAAGGATTTTATGATATGATAGTGTTAAA
>CAZLPH010000011.1:0-25420 GCA_964561345.1 uncultured Candidatus Epulonipiscium sp. | reverse complement strand
TTTCTTTGAGTATCCTAAGAGGTACAAAAACTGAAAGTTTTTCAGTGCCCTCATTCAATTCCAGCAGCTTTTTTATAGGTATTGTATAATTAACATATAGTGCAAAAAACTACCACCTAATACGAATAAATGGAATATTTCGTGGAAACCCCAATGTTTTAAATTGAGTTTTGGCCACTTTAGAGCATATATTATCCCGCCTATGGTATAGACAACACCACCACTAATTAATAAGACAAGGGCGTTTTTGGGTAAAACTTTTGACAAAGGTGAAATAGCAAAGACTGCAACCCATCCCATTCCAATATAAAAAAATGTTGAGAGCCAACGTGGTGCATTAAACCAAAGCAACTTTATAATGATACCAATAATGGCAAAAGACCATATAACACTAAATAAGGCCCATCTCCAAACCCCCTCTAATGCAATTAAACAAATAGGGGTATAAGTGCCTGCGATTAAAACAAAAATCATAGAATGATCAAGTTTTCTAAGGAAAAGAATGACCTTTTCTTTGGAACAGATTAGGTGATATACTGTACTTGAAGTATATAAGAAAATTAGGCTTAGGCCGAATACCACTACGGAAAATAATCCTAAAGGACTATCACTAGGCACATTTACTTTTTTAACGATTAATGCAATAAGACCAACCAAAGATACAAGGGCTCCAAAAAGATGTGTAAACCCACTTACGGGTTCTCTGAATTTATTCATAATAATCCTCCTTAAAATATAAACTACATCACCTAGTTATTAGTACTAGGTTGTGTGATATTAATAGTATAACATTAGTTTGGGAAAAAGGAAAGATATTATACAAAATATTAATTATGATTTGCATATGACCTAATTATCATTTAGTATAGGTATACGTAATAGTATAAAGGAGGGTGTGTATGAAGGTGGAAATATTAGATTTACTTAGTGAGATAGGAGAACAAGAGGAGATAGAGATTGCAGATATACCCATGCTTGATCTTTATATGGATCAAGTTATAACATTATTTGAAAATAAATTAGAAAAGGGAAAGCGCAATGAAAAAGATAAGTTACTAACCAAAACAATGATTAATAACTATGTAAAAGATAAGATTTTGATGCCAGCTCAAAATAAAAGATATACACCAGAGCATTTAATTATGATGTCGCTTATTTATCATTTAAAACAGACCTTATCAATTAACGATATAAAAATATTATTTACAGAAACAATCTATAAAGAAGAGGTTGATTTGTTTGCCTTATATGAACGTTTCTTAGACATCAAAAAAGAAGATCAAAATCAGGTGGAAGTAGCAGTAGCAGAGAAACTGGATGGGCTACATATAGATCAATCAGAGGAAATAGACATAATGATGATGGTGCTATCATTAATTAACAGTGCTAACACCCAAAAACGGTTAGCAGAAAAATTGATTGATAACTACCTTGTAAAGGAAGAATTATGATGAAAAGCAAAGCTTCAGTATGGTTTAGAGAAATATTTATGGATAAAGCGTTTTATAAGAAACTAATGATTATTGCCATTCCCATTGTATTGCAGAACCTAATCGGGTCTTCTCTTAATATGGTAGATACCCTAATGATAGGGATGGTAGGGGAAAATCAATTAGCGGCTGTTGGCCTTGCTAATCAGTTTTTCTTACTGATATTAATGGGTATCACGGGGATTACCGGTGGAACAGCTATTTTTACTTCCCAGTATTGGGGAAAGAAAGATATTGCAAATATAAAAAGAATGCTAGGCATATGCCTGATTGCTGCCATCACTATAACAGCTATAGGAACCGCCTTTGTCTTATTATTTCCTCGCCAAATTATGCGGTTTTTTACACCGGATTTAGAAGTCGTTAACTTTGGGGCCCAATACCTACGTGTGGTTTCCATTAGTTACATTTTTACGGCTATTACATTTTCTTATAATTTTTCTTTAAGAAGTATAGGAAAAACAACCCTGCCAATGGTTGTAAGTGTTATTGCTCTTTTTATTAATGTTGCTTTTAACTGGATTTTTATATTTGGTCATTGGGGTGCACCAGCACTTGGGGTAGTAGGAGCGGCCTTAGCCACTACTATTGCTAGGGTTGTAGAAACTATTATTCTTGTTGGAACCGTCTATGTTAGAAAAAACGTTTTGGCGGCAAAGGTTAAAGAATTAGTGGATATTTCAAAAGATCTCATTTCCAGGGTAACAGTACCAGTTTTGTTTGTTGTCTTAAATGAATTATGTTGGGGACTTGGAATGGTTGTCTATTCAGCAGCATATGGTCATATTGGTGCTGGAGCCGCAGCGTCGGTTCAAATATCAAATACCGTGGCCAATGTTTCAACTGTCCTTGTATTTGGTTTAGCAGGTGCTGCGGCAACTATTGTGGGTAACAAGATTGGTGAAGGAGATGAAGAGGGGGGCAAGTTGTATGCAAAAAGAATTGCTGTTATCTCCGTTATATTTGCTGTCTTTATTAGTACCGCCTTGGCCCTTAGTTCTCCGGCTATTGTGAGTTTGTTTGCTGTATCAGCTCAGGTGGCTAGTGCCTCCCTAACAATTTTATATATTACCTCAGCTATTCTCGTCCTTCGTACTTTTAACGTTGTTGTGATTATAGGTATCTTGCGAGGGGGTGGTGATGCTAAGGTAGCCCTTTATATCGAAATCATTACAATGTGGTTTGTAGGGGTGCCTATGGCCCTCTTAGGGTCCTTTGTCCTTAAGTTGCCCATAGAAATTGTGTTTGCTATGGTAGCTTTAGAAGAAGTTGCTAAGTTTATCCTATGTATGGTTAGATTTAGATCAGGTAAGTGGTCCCATAATATTATTTCAGAGTCAGCTGAGGCAGTATAAATTTAAAAATACCCTTGCATAATTCCTAGAATACCTATAATATGTAAATATATGGTATTTTAGGAGAGGGGCTAATTAAATGGGGAAGATTAATTATAATCATAAGTTAGAAAAAATAAAGATTTTGGAACTAACAACCTATCAAGAATTAGAAAAAATTCAGCAAGACTATAACAGTAGGGTGAGTTTTTATAAGGAGAAGAAAGATGAGATTGGAACAAAGATTAGGATGTTAGAAGTATATCAGAATTTATGGGAAGATATAGACTTACAAATGGGGGAGCAAGCTTTTTTAAATGAAGAGTTTTGGCATAATATTACTTTTAATATGCTAAAGTATGGTAAGTTTATTCAGGAACTAACTGAAGAAGACTACAACAAAAAGACTAAAAGAGCCATTGATAAGAAGGTTAATAAGGAATTGTGGAATGAAAGAGAGCAAGCTTTTACTCTAATGAAGAATGATATTAATCATATGCATAGCAATTTTAATAAAATGCATGCTGAGATACATAGACGTTCCTTATTACAAAAAGAATGTATAGAAAAACATATTGCTCTAATGGCGGCTAAGTATCAAGAGGCAGAAGCTGATAAAGAGCAGTACCGAAGTGTCTTTCATGAAATAAGAAGTGATATAGGCATCAAAGGAAATAAATTTTCAAGACAAGCCCTTGAAAAATACAAAAATGCTATTTTACAAAAACAAGAAGATGCTAAAATAGAGGCTGAAAGAGTAGAATTTGATTTAGCATGGTAAAAAAGCTGCCCAAAGGGCAGCTTTTTTATTTAGGTGTTGATCTCTTACGACCAGATTCTGTTAAAATACGTTTTCTAAGACGAATGCTATCAGGTGTAACTTCGATTAATTCATCTTCTTCAATAAACTCAAGACCTTCTTCTAATGAGAAAATCTTTGGTGGTGTGAGTTTAACGGCGTCATCTGCACCAGATGATCTTGTATTGGTTTGTTTTTTACCCTTACATGGGTTAACGGTCATATCCTCTTTACGTGAGTTCATTCCAATGATCATTCCTTCATAGACTTCTGTCCCAGCAGGAATAAATAATGTCCCACGATCAGCAATATTGTTTAGAGAATAAGCAATTGATGTGCCAAGCTCTTGTGATATAAGAACCCCATTAGAACGCTTTGGAATTTCGCCTGTATAGTAATCAAAGCGCTCAAAAGAACGAAGAATCGTTGCCTGGCCATGAGAGTCAGTAATGAGTTCACTACGGAATCCAAGAAGACCACGTGTTGGGGCAATGTATTCCAGTTTTACATAGCCGTTCTCAGGCTCCATAGATTGCATAACACCGTTACGAACATTTAATTTTGAAATAGCAGCTCCGGAGTATTCCTCAGGAAGAATGATTGTAACCCTTTCCATAGGCTCCATAAGTTTGCCATTTTCGTCTCTTTGAAAAAGTACTTCTGGTTTAGAAATACCCAGTTCATAGCCTTCGCGGCGCATGTTTTCAATTAAGATTGACAAGTGGAGTTCCCCGCGCCCGGAAACCTTGTAGCCATCAGTAGAGTCTAGGGGTTCTACTCTAAGCCCAACGTTAACTTCAAGTTCTTTTTCTAAGCGGTCTTTAATGTGGCGTGTTGTAACATATTTACCACTAAGTCCAGCGAAAGGTGAATTGTTAACAAGGAAATTCATAGAAAGTGTTGGTTCTTCAATGGTGATTAGTTCTAAAGGTAAAACCTTATCAGGTTCACAAACTGTTTCACCAATAGAGATATGGCTAATACCGGCAACGATAGCAATATTACCACTTCTTACTTCTTTAACCTGTATTTGATTTGTTCCGTCATAAATCATAAGTTTAGAAATACGACCAGACTCTACGCTGCCGTCAGCTTTGGCAACAGCAACAGTTTGTCCTTCTTTGATAACGCCTTTATAAACACGTCCAATACCAAGTCTACCAACATAATCATCATAAGCTAGTGTGGATACTTGGAATTGAAGGGGTTCTTCATCAAAATCTGGATAAGCAGGTGTATGGTCAATAATCATATCTAGAAGTGGGGTAATATCACTACTATCATCTTCGATATCTAATTTTGCAATACCGTCTTTACCAATGCCGTATAAAATAGGGAAATCTAATTGTTCATCGTTAGCATTAAGATCTGAGAAAAGGTCAAATGTCATATCAACAACTTCTTCAGCACGGTGATTTGGCTTATCAATCTTGTTAATCATTAAAATAGGGCGAAGGCCTTTTTCTAAAGATTTTTGAAGCACAAAACGTGTTTGGGGCATAGGACCTTCTATAGAATCGACAAGAAGAATAACGGTGTCTACGGTTTTAATAACACGTTCAACCTCTGATGAGAAGTCACTATGTCCTGGTGTATCGACAATATTAAGTCTATAATCTTTGTATTTGATTGAACAATTTTTGGAATAAATTGTAATGCCACGCTCACGCTCAATATCATCACTATCCATAACCCGGTCTGCAAGTTCTTGGTTTTCTCTAAAAACCCCAGTATGCTCCAAAAAAGCGTTAACAAGTGTAGACTTTCCAGCATCTACGTGAGCAATAACTGCGATATTAATAATTTTTTCTTTATCCAACATAATTACCTACTTTCATTTATCATACTATCCAATGTATTAGTTTACTCTCTTTTACGACAATAATCAATAGAAGAGACTAATTTATTTTTTTAGTATATAATGGAGTTTAGCTTGATCAAAAAATGGAGGCGTTAATAGTATGGATAAAATTAAACAAAATTATCAAAAAAAGCTGGAATCAATCTTAAAACAAGTAGGAGACCTAGAGACTGTTCCTAAACTATTGTTGCACAGTTGCTGTGCACCCTGTAGTACTTATGTTATAGAGTACCTATCGGATTTTTTTTATATCATAGTATTATATTATAACCCTAACATAGATGACCAGGAGGAGTATGCAAAAAGAGCCCTAGAGCAGCAGAAACTAATAAAGGAAATGAAGACAACATATCCTGTTATATTTGTTGAGGGTCAATATGATGTAGAACGGTTTTTAAAGATGTCTAAAAACCTAGTAGATGAGCCAGAAGGAGGCAAGAGGTGCCTTGGCTGTTACAAGCTTAGATTAAGCGAGACGGCTAAATATGCCAAAGATCATAAATATGATTATTTTACAACAACATTATCAATAAGCCCACTAAAAAATGCTAGTAGGCTTAATGAAATAGGTGAGACCTTAGAACATCGCTACGGTGTTACTTATCTGTCATCAGACTTTAAAAAGAAAAATGGTTATAGTAGATCCATTGAACTTAGTAAAGAACATGATTTATACAGACAAGATTATTGCGGATGTTCTTATTCTAAGAGAGACCGCTTTGGAATCTAGTGGTGGTCACAATCTGGCCCATGATGGTGGGTATGGCCAGGTGTAGGTTGAAGGGCATCAAAATAGCCTGCTCCGTCCATAAAATTACTAATTTTAGCTAAAACATATGCTTTTTGGATTTCATTTGCTGTTCCTTCAATGGCCCTATTGAAATAGTCAGCAAAGGTCTGGGTATCCATTGTAAATGGTAGCATACTGATTAAGTACTGCATTCTTAGTTTCCGCTCATAGGCTTTTAGTTTGCTTAGTTCCAAAGATAAAAAATCTGTGGCACTAGTGATAATAGTAGTTGGTAACTGAAGGGATGGGCTAGTAGACTCATTAAAGGCAAAAGCATCTTCCACACTTAAGATTAAATAAACACGTATAAGGCTATAGACTTTGATTAATTTAAGGGTTTCTTCCGTTTGTGAGAAGGAGCCTTTTTCTAATTTGCTATAAAATGCTTTAGATGATTCTGTATCATTTTCCTGGATTTCATTCAAAACATCTTCTAGGCGATCAGGCAAGGTTTCGACCATAATATTATAATCTTCCCCGTGGGTGTCCCCTTTGATTAAAGCTCTTACGGTGAAAAAGAGATCTTGAAAAGCCACATGCTCATTTGATAAAATATCAAAATTTAGACTATCTAGTATAAGCAGAGTAGAGAGATAGGAAATCATGTGATGCAGGGTTGTTATAACCCCAAAGAGCTCTTCTATGGTATCTTTTAGCAAATAAATATCATCAAACATTCTTTCTATGTCATTACCTGTTAGGTCTGTTTGGGACTCATCCCTAAGTTCCTCAATGGCCACAGCAATATCTGTGAAGGCAAGGCCGTAATCATGGTCTAACCTGCCATCAAATAGTTGCTTGAAAATAGATAAAAATAGGCTACCATCACTATCTTGTGGGTTAGGGGCAACTTTTGGAAGAGAGTTGGCCACATAAGAGACAAATGAATCTTTGGTCATTCGCATAGGAAGGGCACGCAAAATCTCTTTTGTTTTATAATGCTTCTCTTTTTCTGTTTGAGATTGGTTGATAAAATCAAGACCCTCATGGATAAACTGATGATAATCAATGCCTTCTATATCCTTAAGATCTGTGGTTTTTAAATGAAAGTCCCTTTCTAAGCCAGTAGAAATATGATTTAATTCTCTACTATAAGCATTGATTAATCGGAACTTACACTCTAGTAATTTGTGGTGGCCTTGCAGTTTTGTAGCCCAGCCACTCCTAATTTCTTCTTCAGCCCCAATAAGGGTATCTAAAGATGACACACACGTTTTTATATCATTTATAATAGTTCCAAGGTCCGTATCAATTTCGTTTATGCTTATAATTGTAGGGTTAGTAAACAAATTCGTGCAATCAGTTAAAAGTGAAATATAGGCGAAAGAGACGCTTTCTTGTATTGCTTTACTTATGGTATTCATATGTTATTCCTCCTTAGTAATATTGTAACATAATAGCACAAAACAAGTATAAGTGAAAATAGACTTGCAAAACAAGTTTGAACAATATTGCGCTATATGTAAAAATATGGTAGAGTTATAAGAGATGACTAAATATTTTGCATTTAAGACATTTCAAGCTATAATAGACATAAGAAAATAACAAGTGATGTTAAATTTAGAAATTACTGAGGAGGGAGCCTTTAAGGCGAATATATGAAGCTTACAACTAAGAAAGCAGAAATCCAAAAGATCATTAATGCGGACCATACTAACCCCCATGAGATTTTAGGAATACATAATATAACACATGAGGGTAAGGAAAGACTAGTTGTTAGGGTGTTTGTGCCAGGAGCAAAAGAAATTACCATTATAGATGCTAAGAAACAACGATTTAAGTTTCCTATGGATGCGACGAAATTTGATGGCTACTTTGAATGTCTTATACCAAGAAGAAAGAATAAATTTGGCTATCTATTAGAATGTGAATCTAAAGATGGGACAAAGTGGAAGATGCATGATCCTTATGCCTTTGCTTTTACCCTATCAGATTTAGACCAACATTTGTTTTGTGAAGGAACTCATTATGACATATATAAAAAAATGGGGGCCCAAATATGTGAAATAGATAAAGTAGAGGGCGTTAACTTTGCTGTTTGGGCGCCAAATGCAAGGCGTGTTAGCGTTGTTGGTGATTTTAATCAGTGGGACGGTAGAAGGCATGTTATGAGTTTAAGGCCAGAATCAGGTATATGGGAAATCTTTATTCCGGGTGTGAAGGCTAAAGATCTTTATAAATTTGAAATAAAGACACAGGATAACATTATCCTAATCAAAACAGACCCTTATGGCTCACATTATCAATTACGACCTGAAAGCGCTGCCATTGTCTATGACCTTGAGAAATATAAGTGGCGGGATGACAAGTGGATGGCCCAAAGAGCAGAGGCAGAGCCTTATAGGCAGCCAATTTCGATTTATGAGGTTCATCTTGGATCTTGGAGGCGCAAAGAAGGTGATGTGTTTTTAACTTACCGTGACCTGGCTAAAGAGCTTACCAAATATGCAAAAGAGATGGGCTACACTCATGTGGAGATTATGGGGGCTATGGAGCACCCATACGATAAATCTTGGGGTTACCAGGTAACAGGATATTTTGCACCTACAAGCCGTTTTGGGGAGCCAGATGATTTTAGATATCTAGTAGACAAGCTTCATCAAGCAGGTATTGGCATTATATTAGACTGGGTACCAGCCCACTTTCCAAGAGACGCATTTGCCCTTGAAAAATTTGATGGTACGCCTTTGTATGAGTACGGAGACAAACAAAAAGGTGAACACCCACAGTGGGGAACTTTAATATTTGATTATGGCCGTATGCAAGTGAAACTATTCCTCATAGCAAGTGCTCTTAAGTGGTGCAAAGAATATCATATAGATGGTCTCCGGGTCGATGCAGTTGCCTCTATGCTCTACCTTGATTATGGCAAAGAAGACTCAGGCAACTGGACGCCAAATGTAGATGGGGGCAGGGAAAATCTAGAGGCAGTTGAATTTTTAAAACATATGAACGCTATTTTATACAAAGAGTTCCCGGGGGTTATGACCATTGCAGAAGAATCTACTTCCTGGCCCAATGTAACAAAGCCAGTTGATAAAGAAGGCCTTGGATTTGGATTTAAGTGGAATATGGGCTGGATGAATGATTTTTTAGATTACATGAAACTTGACCCAGTTCACCGTAAGCATCATCACAATAAAATAACCTTTAGCTTTATGTACGCTTTTAGTGAAAACTTTATACAGGTCTTATCCCATGATGAGGTTGTTCACGAAAAGAGTTCAATGATTAATAAGATGCCAGGAGACCAGTGGCAAAAGTTCGCCAATCTCAGGGTAGCTTATGGCTACATGTATGCCCATCCAGGTAAAAAAATGTTATTTATGGGTGGGGAATTTGCTCAGAACGGTGAGTGGAACGAATCACAAAGTTTAGATTGGCACTTACTTAAATATGACACCCATGCTCAGACACAGACCTATATTAAAGACCTAAATAAGCTATATCTTAAAGAAGGTGCATTGTGGCAGAAGGATGGGGAAAGTGACGGGTTTGAATGGATTGACTGTGACAACAAAGATGATAGTGTCATTGTGTTTTTTCGAAAAGGAAAAGAGTGGGAGGACCATTTAATTATTGTTTGTAATTTTACACCACAAACCCATATGGGTTACCGCATTGGTGTACAAGAAGCAGGTCAGTATGAGGAAATATTTAACAGCGACGCAGCCAAATATGGTGGATCAGGCGTTCTTAATGGTAGGTTAACGAGTAAAAACTCTCCGTGGCACAAAAGAGAAACAAGCCTTTTATTAGATGTGCCACCACTTGGAATGACTGTTCTTAAATGGAAAGGGAATGCAAAATCAAAAAAATGAATAAAATAAACTTAAAAGGCAATACTCAAGGCAAAAAGAAAAAGTAAAGGGGTATTGCCATGAGTAGAGTAGATGTTTATTTTGAGCGTGACCATATATACAATCTAGCAGATATGTCTGTACTGGGTAAATTACCTGGAGGAAGTCCTGAATCACGATATGAACACCTGAGTACTTTAGGGCAAAAGTACACCATAGAAATTGCAGTCATGGGCTTTGACCATCATCTTAGGAATGCTGTGTACATTATATTTCCTAAAGCAAGGGTTATTATAAATCCTTTAGATGTGGAGAAGATGATTAATCACTACCTAGGAACTAATCAGGCTATAAGCACTGCCCTTGAAGAACTTGCAGCAGGCATAGATGACCAGCCAGAAGCTTGTGAGAGAGGATGCCAATCTATTTATGATAAAAAAACAAAAAAAGAGGCCATTGACTATTATCGGCAGTGGCAAGGAGATGTGCCTTTAGGGGTTAAATCTTTCTATGATATCATTAGGACCATAGATTATTATTACGAAGAAGTATTTAATTACTTTGAATTCAAAGATGCTTTAAGAAAGAAACACCATAAGATAAGGCAAAGCTAAGCTTTGCCTTATCTTATGATATTTTGTTTTGACAATAAAAGTTGATATAATAAGTTTTTTGTATTAATATATAATAAACGAGACAATGGACATACAATTAAGGGGTGCTAGAAGAATGGGAAGTTTTTTTAATTTAGATGGTCCTTTTCACAAATGGGGGACTGAAGTTGCAGATATAATGATTTTAAGTGTGCTATGGTTGGTATGTTCTATACCAATTGTTACAATGGGAGCATCCACAACGGCGTTATTTTATGTTCTTGGGAAAAAAGTTCGAAAAGAGGACCCATATGTTACAAAGAACTTTTTTAAAAGCTTTAAAGATAATTTTGTCCAAGGATCAATTCTTACAGTTATAGCAGGCGTTATGATATTTAGTGCTTATTTGTATTTTGAAATTTTACTAAGTGGTACAGCGCCAATGTGGATAAAGGTAATTGGATTATTTTTTATATTACAAGTTACTTTTCTTACACTCTATATGTTTCCAGTATTATCACGGTTTGAAATGCCGGTCAAAAATATTTTAATATCAAGTTTTGTATTTGCCAACAAACATTTTGCAACATCTATTTTGTGTGCTGCACTATTTGCCATAAGCGTGTATGCTGCTTTATCATTAAATCCTTTGTCTATATTTTCTTTTGGGATATATGCCTTAGTATCATCTTTTTTATTCCAAAGAGTGTTTACCAAAAATATTAATGAAGTTGAGGCAGCCAGGTTGAAGAAAGAAAAGGAAGAAAACGGAGAAGACGAAGAAGAGACGGACAATATTGAGGGGCTAGAAAATAAGGAAGTCCTAGGGGAAACAGATGATATAAAGGAGATGGAAGATGAATAATAATTGGCATATTGAAACCAAAATGATTCAAGGGGGTTATGAACCAGAAAATGGGCAGCCTAGGGTGTTACCTATTTTTCAAAGCACCACTTATAAATACGATTCGACAGAGCATGTGGCTAATTTATTTGATTTAAGCGTGCCAGGGCATATGTATTCGAGAATTAGTAACCCAACAGTAGAAGCACTAGAAACTAAAATGGCTCAATTAGAAGGCGGTGTAGGGGCACTTTGTACCTCATCAGGACAATCTGCATCAATGGTGTCAGTTTTAAATCTTTGTGAAGCAGGGGACCACTTTGTAGCCTTAAACTCTATTTACGGTGGAACCTATAACTTATTTGCCGTAACCCTCAAAAAAATGGGTGTTAGTGTAACCTTTATAGATGCAGATGCATCACCAGAAGAAATAAAAGCAGCAATCAATGAAAACACAAAGGGAATTTTCGGAGAAACCATTACAAATCCGTCCTTAAAAGTAATGGACATAGAAAAATTTGCAAAAGTGGCCCATGAAAATGGCATACCACTAATTGTTGATAATACATTTCCAACACCATACCTTTGCAGACCATTCGAGTATGGTGCTGATATTGTTGTTCATTCAGCTACAAAGTATCTAGATGGCCACGCATCAAGTGTAGGTGGTGTTATTGTGGACTCAGGTAACTTCGACTGGACAAATGGAAAGTTCCCAGCCTTTGTAGAGCCAGACCCATCTTACCATGGTCTATCATACACTGAGAACTTTGGCCCCATGGCCTATATTGTAAAAGCACGGGTCCAATTTATTCGTGATATTGGCAACTATTTAACCCCAATGAATGCATTTTTAATTAATATGGGAACTGAAACCCTCCATTTACGCATGGAAAGACATAGTGAAAATGCTCTTAAGGTGGCTCAGTTTTTAGAAAAGCACCCAAAAATTGAAAGGGTCCAGTATCCAGGCTTAGAAAGTAGCAGTGAGTACAAGTTAGCACAAAAGTATTTACCTAAAGGTGCTAGTGGTGTTGTTTCTTTTGATATTAAAGGTGGCAAAGAAGAAGCCACAAGATTCCAAGATAGCCTAGAACTTGCCAAGATAGTGGTACACGTAGCAGACGTACGTACGAGTGTTTTGCACCCAGCCACTGCGACTCACAGGCAATTGTCAGACTCAGAGCTTAAGGCGGCAGGAATTGGCCTTGGACTTGTTAGAATTTCAATAGGTATCGAGAACATAGAAGATATTATTTCGGACTTAGAATCTGCACTTTTACACGTATAATTACTAAGTTATCTATTTGTTCACACTTTGTTCAAAATATTATACTAGAATAGAAGTAAGAAGATAAGTAGAAAACTTGAGTGGTGTAAGAGGAGGGTGATATTATGTTCGCAGTTATTAGCAATGTATTGATAATAATGTTTTTAGTAGGATTATTTAATTTTACCATATATGCATTTAAAATTCGTAACATCGTTAAAAAGCACCAGGATGATCCAAATGTAAAGGGTGTTAAGATTGTTAATGGGGAAGTTAAAATTATAGAAGATGATATGGCTATATTAGAGGCGCAGATTAAAGAAGAAACAATCGACCTTGTGACGGATCCTGTTTGTCATAAAGAAATTGAAAAGACAAAAGCTTTCCATGTCATACGAAATGATGAGAGTCACTATTTTTGTAGTTGGGATTGCAGGGAAAAGTTCTTAGAACCCATTAGCGAAAAGCATCTGTGATGAGTCACAGATGCTTTTTTTGGGTATAATAAAAAGGTCATCAGTAGACAATGAGACAGTAAGCCAATATAATTTAAAAAGAGATGATATAAAATCTATAACTGGAGGAAAATAATGAACGAAAATAAAATAAATCATGGGTTTATCCTTGAAAGAGAAGAATTTGTTGAAGAAATAAATGCAATGGTGCATATCATGACCCACAAAAAAAGTGGTGCAAGACTTATGCATATCCAAAATGATGATAATAATAAAACATTTTCCATAAGCTTTCGTACGCCACCAAGCGACGATACAGGACTAGCCCATATTTTAGAGCACTCAGTACTATGTGGCTCTAGAAAGTTTCCAGTGAAAGAACCCTTTGTTGAGCTCGCCAAAGGATCTTTAAACACCTACCTAAATGCTATGACCTACTCAGATAAAACCGTCTATCCTATTGCTAGTCAAAACGACAGGGATTTTATCAACCTCATGGATGTTTATTTAGATGCGGTTTTTTATCCAAGTATTTATGATAACCCTATGATATTAAAGCAAGAAGGATGGCATTATAAACTAGAGGACAAAGAGGCTGATATAGAATACCAAGGTGTGGTCTATAACGAAATGAAGGGGGCTTTTTCTTCCCCAGAAGGCGTATTATTTAGGAAAGTTAAAGAATCCTTATTTCCAGATACCACTTATAATTTTGAATCAGGTGGTGACCCTAAAGCTATTCCAGACCTAACACAAGAGCAATTCTTAGACTTTCATAAGAAATATTACCATCCATCTAACAGTTATATTTGTTTATATGGAGATGGGGACATTGACCAGCACCTACAGTTAATTAACGATGAGTATTTATGTCATTTTGATAAATTAGATATGGATTCTAAGATTGATTTCCAGGAACCCTTTAAGCAGATGAAAGAAATTAAATTGGCTTATCCTATTGCAGAAGGTGAAAACCCAGATAACAAAACCTATCTAGCCCTGAACTTTGCCATAGGCACAAGCCACGATTTAGAAACAGGAATGGCCATTGATGTTTTAGAAGATTTGCTTTTAGACACACCAGCAGCCCCACTGAAAAAGGCGTTAATTGATGCGCAAATCGGTCAAGATGTATTCGGGTCCTATAACACAAGCCTACAGCAGCCTGTTTTTAGTATTGTTGTAAAGAACGCATCACCAGATAAAAAAGAGGAATTCTATAAAGTTGTTATGGATACGCTTAAAGGCCTAGTTAAAGATGGTATTGATAAAAAGTTAGTAGAAGGTGCTGTGAATTCATTAGAATTTGATTTAAGAGAAGCGGATTTTGGTGGCCATTCTAAAGGCTTATTATATGCCACAGAAAGTTTAAAAAGCTGGTTATATGAGGGAGATCCTTTGGCCTATTTAAAATATGAAGAAGAGTTAAAGACCGTGAAAACTGCCCTTACAACACCTTTCTTAGAAGAGGTCATTCAAAAAAACATATTAGACAACACTCACTCAACCCTTATCATAATGGAGCCTAAAGCAGGTCTTACCAAAGAAAGTGCTCTTATTATAAAAGAGAATTTAAAGAAGTACAAATCGTCTCTATTAGAAGCAGAGATTGATGAGCTGGTTATAAATACCGCAAAGCTACAAGAGATGCAGGTAACCCCAGATAAAGAGGAAAATCTTGAAAAGATTCCAACACTGGCCTTGTCAGATTTAGAAAAAAATGTTGATATTGCAGACTATCATGTGAACAAAGAAAAGGACATTGATTTTATATTTACACCTCAGGTCACTAATCAAATTGGCTATATTAATTTATATTATGATTTGCGAGGTATTGAAGAGGATCTAATTCCATATATCGGTATATTAAGTGCAATTCTTGGAAAATTAAACACCAAAAATTATTCATACGAAGAATTAAACAATAGAATTGATATTTACACGGGTGGTATTAGACTTGGTAATACGGCCATAAATGACACACAAAAGCCAGGAGAGTATATGCCAAAACTACTTGTTAAAAGTAAAGTGTTATATGGTAAAGTATCTTATTTAAGTGACCTTCTCAAAGAGATAATGTTAAACACTGAATTTGACCAAGAAAGTAGGATTTTAGAAATTATTAGAGAAATGAAATCTAGGATGGAAATGTCAATTAGCAGTAGTGGTCATCAAGTGGCATTTAATAGATTAAGTTCTTATTTCACCCAAAAAGGATATTATGAAGAACAATTGAAGGGTTTAAGTTTTTATGAATTTATCTGCAAGATTGAAAAGAATTTTAGCACGGTGAAAGATGATCTTATTAAAAACCTCCAAAAAACTTATGATATTTTAAATAATAAAACAAGAATGAGTGTGGGTCTTACTTGTGAAAAAGAAGAGTATAATACCATTAAGGATAGTATGCTAACATTTGCAGAAAATATGAAGGATATGCCTTATGATAAACATAATCCTCAATTTAAACTAGAGGCAAAAAATGAGGGGCTGCTAGCACCATTTGATGTGCAATATGTGGCTAAGGGCTATAATTTCAAAGAACTAGGATATGAATATTCTGGTAGCATGAGTGTTTTAAAAAATATTTTAAGCCTTGATTATTTATGGAATAAAGTAAGGGTACAAAATGGGGCTTATGGTTGTTTTACAGACTTTGCCCGTAGTGGAACCATGTTTTTTGTATCTTATAGGGATCCCAATCTAGGTAAAACTTTAGAAACATATGACCAGGCAGCGGATTATACCCAAAACCTTATGGTTAGTAAGCGGGATATGGTAAAGTATATAATTGGAACCATTAGTAAGCTGGATTTCCCTTTAACACCTGCAATGAAGGGTGAAAGGTCTCAAAGTATGTTTATATCAGGTCTTACAAAAGAAACTATGCAAAAAGAAAGAGATGAGATTTTAAATACAACACAAGAGATGATTAGGGATTTAGCGCCTATTATTGAAGGATGTATGAACAAAAATTATATCTGCGCACTAGGTAACCATGATAAGCTTGAGGAGAATAAAGATATATTTGGAAGTTTAGTAGAAGTTTTTGAATAAAACATTTTACCTTTCAAAACCCCAGCTTTTTTGGTACAATAGTTAGGATGTACACTGAAGTAGATGGAGGTAGATAATGAAATTTCTCAATAAAGTAGTGGTTGTTACTGGAGCAGGAGAAGGAATTGGCGCTTGTATTGCAAAAAACTATGCAAAAGAAGGTGCCCATGTTATTATAGTAGACCGTGACGAAGAAGCAGGAATAGAAACAGAAAGTTATATAAATAATGACAAAGGCAGTGCTTTTTTTGTTAAAACCGATGTTAGTCAAGAAGAAGAAGTAATAGAGATGGTAAGGCAAGTTGTAAACCGTTATGGCCATATTGATATATTGATTAATGCAGCCACAGCAAAGGCCACAGGGACATTATTTACCAGGACCATAGAAGAGTGGAACCATGTTTTAGCCGTTAATATAACGGGTCCATATATATGCACCAAGCATATAGCACCTCAGATGAAAAATGAAGGGGGCTCTATTGTGAATATAGGGTCAACCCGTGCAATGATGTCAGAGCCCCATGCTGAGCCTTACTCGGCGTCTAAGGGGGCTTTGTTATCATTAACTCATTCTTTGGCAAATAGCCTATCACCAAAAATAAGGGTTAATGCAATTAGCCCAGGATGGGTAGATGTATCCCAGTGGAAAAAGAAAAAGGACCGTAAATTTGTTCACTTAAGAGAACGAGATCATAATCAGCACCTAGTAGGGCGTGTTGGAGAACCTGAAGATGTTGCTAAGGCATGTCTGTTTTTAACATCTGATGATGCTGGCTTTATGACTGGTACTAATCTGGTTTTAGACGGGGGAATGAGTGTAAAAATGAGTTATTGTGAGTAGGAGCGTATAATGATAAAAAGAGAGAAAGATTATTTATCAAAAATAAAAAAGAAATATATATGGGGGATGGTCATCTGGCTCATTATTATGTTTGGTATTTTTGGAATAGGTTATTTCTTAAACGAAACAAGGCTGAATATATTTACTGTGGTAGCTGCCGTATTAGTACTGCCAGCGGCTCAGTATATAACACAATTATTTGCCCTATGGAAATTTGAAGACCCAGATCTTGAAACGAGCCAGGAGCTGGAACGTATTATAGGTAGTTATAGCTTATTTCATAGTGTTTTAGTCCCAGACCAAAGAACAATCTTATATTTTGATCATATTTTTGTGACAGGAACGAAAATATATTGTATTATAGATAATGCTACTGATTTATCAAAAACTAAAAAAATATTTAATAAAAAAATAAGTGCAAAAGGCATACCGCTAAATACAGTTGTGTATGTGGATCAAAGTGCAACAAAGGATATGGGTGGCCTTTTTAAGAAAATCGAAAAAAATGTAGGCATAGAAAACATCGGAAATCTTAATGAATATACTCAGCTCATTACTCAAATGATGATGTAACCAAACGATAATCAACTTGTGAAAATAGGAGAAGAAGATGAGACTATTAAAGATTAATGACAATGAGGGAAATCAGAGATTGGATAAGTTTCTTCTTAAATATTTTAACAAAGCCCCAAAGAGTTTTGTCTATAAAATGGTTCGGAAAAAGAACATTAAATATAATGGTAAAAGGGCTAAGGGGAATGAAATATTAACGGGGGACGATGAAGTACAAATTTACTTAAGTGAAGAGACAATAGAAAAATTCAGACAAATAAAAGAAATACCCACGGCAAAGCCAACCTTTGAGGTTGTATACGAAGACGAAAATATTTTAATTATTAATAAGCCTCTTGGGCTTTTAACCCAGCCTGATGCCCAAGGACAAAACACCTTAACAGAGCAGATACTTACATACTTACATCAAAAGGGTGAATATGATCCTGAAGATTACCAAAGTTTTAGGCCCGCGCCATGTAACCGCTTAGACCGTAATACAGCTGGTATTGTTATGGTTGGTAAAAGCTTGCAAGCCACTCAGGCCATACATGAAATGCTAAGAACACAAGAAATATCTAAATATTATATGAGTATTGTTCTTGGAAGAGTTCATAAGGCAATAACCTTAAAAGGCTACCATGAGAAGAATGAATCAAAAAATGAGGTTAGTATTTCCAAGGACTATATAGAAGGTGGGAAAGAAGTTGAAACAAGAATATTACCCCTTCAAGCTAATGGGCGTTATACTTTAATTGAGGTTCAATTAGTAACGGGTAAAACCCACCAAATTAGGGCTCACTTAGCAACCATTAATCACCCTATTATTGGCGACCCAAAATACGGTGACAAAGAAGAAAATGAATACTTTTTTCGGAAATACACTTTAAGACATCAGTTTTTGTGTGCCTACAAAATTAAATTTGAAATATGTGTAGAGCCACTGGGGTATCTGGCAAACAAGGTATTTACCGTAGGGGCACCACCACTTTATTCGCAAATATTCCAAGAAGAAGGATTTATTTCACTATAAAATATGATAGTACACTATAAAATAAGGAGCATTGATATGGGCTACTGGAATACAAGGGGACTTAGGGGAAGTATGTTGGAAGAATTAATTACCCTAACCAACGACTTATACAGAGAAAAAGGCCTAGCCCTGGTTCAAAAGGTACCAACGCCTATTAAACCCATACGCATTGACCAAACAACAAGGACCATTACCCAGGCCTACTTCGAACAAAAAAGTACCGTAGACTTTATCGGAGTAGTTCAAGGGGTTCCTGTGTGTTTTGATGCAAAAGAAACTGGGTTAAAATCTTTTCCCTTTTCTAATATACATCTGCACCAAATAGAATTTATGAAGGATTTCACAAAACAAGGTGGGGAAGCATTTTTTATTGTAAACTTTAAAGAATATGATGAAATGTATTTGCTACCTTTTGACATTCTCTATCCTCACTGGGAAGAAGCAGGTAAGGGAGGGCGAAAGTCTATGAGATATCAAGATTTTCCAAAAGACCTTCAAGTTTACTCAGAGTCTGGGGCATTTGTTCATTATTTAAAGGCTCTACAAACACATTTAACAAATAAAAGTTTAAATAAGGTTTAAAAATTAAAAACTTGGCAATAATTACAACGAGGTGATGAGTATGAAAGCATACATAAAACTCGGTGTAATTTTTTTGCTTATTATACAAGTATTATGTGGTTGCACAAATAAGAATGAGGAAGAAAAGATAGACGTAAATCTCCAACATAAAATTATAAAAACACCCTACACAGGTTATTTTGAAAAAGAAATAGAACTGGCTACCTATGAACCTATAGAGGGGGCTTATTTGGGGGCTTATGTATTGGCTAACCCCGAAATAGAGTTTGATATCTCGCAGTTTGAAGAGGCCGTGGGGCGGAATGTAGCAATAGGCCTTAGGCATTATCAAATAGGAGATCCTTTCCCAGATAAGTGGTTATTAGAATGCTTAGCTAAGAAGAAAGCGCCACATATGGTTATTATGCCTAGTGCCATGGGGTCTCCCTATGACAGAGAAATATTAGATGAAACAGCGCAGAAATTTAAAAACACCTATGGAATACCTGTCTTTATAGAGTTTTATCCAGATCCTAAGATTTTTAGAGACCCAGCTAAGTATATTGCTTATTTTCAGTTAGCAAAAGATGTCTTTGCCAACCATGCCCCTAATACTGTTTTTGTATGGAGTGTAGATTTAGAAGATGTCTATGACTCAATGATTTATTACCCAGGTGATGATTACGTTGACTGGGTTGGGCTGAGCATGTATTTTCCTATTTATAAAAACAAAGAAAAATATAAAGTTGACTTGGCTTCCAAATTAGATTATTTCTATAACATGTACAGTGATAAAAAACCAATTATGATTTCAAAGCTAGCTATTTCTCACTATTCTAAAGAGGACCATACTTTTTATATTGATGAAGCCAAAGATATTATTAATCAGATTTATGATCAGCTGCCAGTGAATTACCCTAGAATTAAAGCTGTTAATTATATTGATATTAATAATATTAAAGTGGCTCCTGAGAGTTTAGGTAGTGATAATTTTAGGGTTTCAACAGAACCTAAAATTACTCAAATCTATAAGATGGCTATTAACAAGCCTTACTACCTTACAAATGTAGAAGATAAAAGGGGAGAAAAGGCTAAACATTGGGTCAAGATGGAAACACCTATATACCAGTGGAACAACACCTTATATATAGAAGCAGAAACAATCCTATATGATTGGAAGGTTGAGCAGGTAGAACAACTAAAAGATCAAAAGATGATAATAGGTGGGAATGAATATTATGGCCTATTTGAAGTGGTTAAAGCCTTAGGGTATAAATATGATTTAAATAAAGACATTCTTAGGATTTATAAATAAAGCAGGGCTATATTCATAGCCTTGCTTTTTTTACTCATGTTATCTTTTTTTTTACATATATTAAAATATATAGGAGAGTCTACAAATTAGGAGGGAACATCTATGAATGATTTTGCGAAACTGATTATAGAAGCTAGAAAGGAACTCACACTGCCCAAGTTTCAAGGAAATTTCCTAGATTATTTACATATTATAAATGGGGAACCAGAACTAACAGAGTTTGCCCATAAGCGACTGTATAAGCTCATTACTAATCCTGGTATGAAGATGATTAAAACAGAAGATGACACTAGGCTAAGGCGCATATACGGGAACCATATGATAAAACAATATATGTTTTTTAAAGATAGTTTTTTTGGTATTGACCATACATTGATGAAGATCGTAAGGTATTTCCATTCTGCAGCAATGTTAGGGGAAGAATCAAGACAGGTATTATATTTAGTGGGACCGGTAGGGGCAGGAAAGTCATCTATCATTGAATCCATTAAGCAGGCTCTTGAGAGAAGCTCACCTATTTATGCCCTTGAAGGATGTCCTATGAGGGAAGAGCCTTTGCATCTCTTGCCCAGAGAACTCCGAGGTGATTTTGAAAAAAAGTTTGGTATCCGAATAGAAGGAGACTTATGTCCTGTTTGCCGTTACCGATTAAAAAATGAATTTAATGGCCAATATGAAAAATTCCCTGTTGAATTAGTTGATTTTTCCATAAGGTCTAGAAGAGGAATAGGGGTTGTGCCACCAGTTGACCCTAATAATCAGGATACTTCGGTTTTGATTGGTTCCGTTGATATTTCTAAAATGGATTTATATCCTGAAGATGATCCTAGGGTTCTTTCTCTAAATGGGGCTTTTAATGCGGGAAATAGGGGGCTAGTAGAATTTATTGAGGTTTTTAAAAATGATGTGGAATATCTTCATACAATGATCACAGCTACCCAGGAAAAAAACATACCATCACCAGGGAAAGGGTCAATGATTTATTTTGATGGGGTTATTGTGGCACATTCAAATGAGTCAGAATGGAACAAGTTTAGGGCAGACCATACCAATGAGGCCATATTAGACCGTATTGTTAAAGTTGAAGTTCCCTATTGCTTAGAACTCAATGAAGAAATAAAAATCTATGAAAAGATATTAAGTAAGTCTAATTTTAAGGCTCATATAGCACCCCATACAATCAAAATAGCATCTATGTTTGCTGTTTTGAGTAGGCTACAGCCTTCTAATAAGGTAGATCCTTTAACAAAACTTAAAATATATAATGGGGAAGAGATCGTAGAGAAAGGCTCAACTAAGCGAATCGATATAATAGAGTTAAGAGAAGAAGCCACTCGGGAAGGAATGAGCGGAATATCCACCCGCTTTATTATGAAGGCTATTGATAATGCCCTATCAGATTCAGAGCACAATTGTATTAACCCCATCGTAGTCATTGAAGGATTGACAAAGGAAGTCAAAGACCTATCTATTGCAGACGATCTTAAGAAGGCTTATTTAGGCTATCTGCAAGATAGTATAAAAAAAGAATACCATAGAATTCTAGAAAATGAAGTGACGAAGGCGTTTATTTATGGCTACGGTGAGCAAGCGGAGGACTTATTTAACAATTATTTAGACCATGCAGAAGCCTTTGTTAATAAAGTGAAACTAAAAGATGACAATACAGGAGAAGAACTAAGTCCGGATGAAACATTTATGCGGTCCATAGAAGAACAATTAGGTATTACCCAATCTGCAACAAAAGGCTTTCGCCAAGATGTAACAGCTTACATGTTTTCAGTTATTAGGGGTGGCGGAAAGATTGACTATAAATGCTATGAGCCCCTAAAGGAAGCCATAGAGAAAAAACTAACATCATCTGTTCGTGAATTATCAAGGATTATAACTCAAAACAAAGTAAGAAACCATGAGCAAAACAGAAAATATAATGCTATGGTGGAGGAAATGAGTCAAAATGGCTATTGCAACCATTGTTGTAATGTTATTTTAAAGTATGCAGCTAATAATTTGTGGAAGGATTAAAGGGGGACTTAAAGGTGACCGTTATCAGAGAGTTCCAACCTAGCGGGAGAGATCGGAGTGTTGAGGATAGAAGAAGACATAAAGAATTGGTTGAAAAGAATATTAAAGAAAATATAGGAGAAATAATTTCTGAAGAAAGCATCATTGGTCAATCCAGAAATAAGAAGGTTAAAATTCCAATTCGCGGCTTAAAAGAATATTACTTTAGATATGGAAAAAACAAAACAGGTATAGGAACGGGTACGGGAGAGGAAGAAAAGGGGAAGCGGCTAGCAAAATCAGATGCCCAAAAGGGGAAAGGAGATATAGGCGCCGGCGACCAGGAAGGAGAAGATATTTATGAAACAGAAATAACCATTGAAGAAGCCATTGAGTATTTATTTGAGGATCTTAAGCTTCCCTACCTTCAAAGGAAAAGATTCAGCGACGTCCTAACAGAGAATTCTTCTAAAAGATGGGGTGTGAAACATAAGGGCATACCGCCTAGGCTTTCTAAACGTCATACTATGATTGAAAAGGTCAAGCGAGAAAAAAATGCAAAACGTGGGAAAATAGAAGAGGGGGAAGAAGTAAGGGTACCCTTTCATGACAGTGACCTACGATATTTTAGGGTAAAACCAAAAATAAGGCGGGATTCTAACGCCGTTATTATTTGTATTATGGATACATCAGGATCTATGGGGCAAACAAAAAAGTATTTGGCCCGAAGTTTTTATTTTTTACTCTACCAGTTTGTCAGATTAAGGTATATGACTGTAGAAATCGTTTTTATTGCCCATACAACCACGGCAAAAGAAGTCACGGAAGATGATTTTTTCCATAAAGGAGAAAGTGGTGGAACTTATATTAGTAGTGGTTATGCAAAGGCTCTAGAAATAATTAAAGAAAGGTACAACCCGGTTATGTGGAACGTCTACGCATTTCATTGTAGTGATGGGGATAATTGGGGAGAAGACAATGATAAGGCTATTGCATGTGCTCAGGAACTATGTGACCTTTGCAACTTATTTGGCTATGGTGAAATCAAAACGAGCACTTACACCAGTAGTATTATGAATAAATATAATGACCACATAAAATCAGATAATTTTTCAATTGTAAAAATGAGCCGTAAAGAAGATGTGTGGCCAGCATTTGTAGAAATGTTAAAAGTAGAAAAAGAAATGGAGGAGGTGGTGGAAAGCCATGAATTTTAGGTTTGAAGAACTTTTAAAGTGGAATCAAAAAGTAGAATCTAAAGCCAAAGCTTTTGGGCTGGATTGCTATCCTCAGGAATTTGAAATCATTAGCTTTGAAGACATGCTATGCTACGAAGCTTATGTGGGCATGCCATCCCATTATCCCCATTGGAGTTTTGGAAAATCCTACGAAAAACTCAAAACACTTTATTCTTATGACCTAACAGGACTCCCTTATGAAATGGTCATTAATTCAGACCCTTGCATCGCGTATTTAATGAAAGATAACTCATTGTTAATCCAAATATTAACAATGGCCCATGTTTACGGGCACAATGATTTTTTCAAAAATAATCGTATGTTTAAAACCTACACAAGAGCCGACCTTAGCATAGAAATGTTTAAAAATCATGCAACGCGTATAAGAAGTTATATACAAGATCCAAGCATAGGTTATACGGAAGTTGAAAAAATATTAGACGCAGCCCATGCTATAAAACTCCAATGGGGTGACCTTGATGACAACCATGATGGTATTAGTGAAAATCTCCTTGTTTTTATTATGCAAAATGGAAACTTAGAAGAGTGGCAACGAGATATTATCATGATTGTAGCAAAGCAAAGCAAATATTTTTCACCTCAAATAGAGACGAAAATTATGAACGAAGGCTGGGCTAGTTGGTGGCATTACCAAATATTACAATCTTTAAATTTACCCCCTGATCTTCATATGGAATTTCTAAAGACTCACAACTCTGTCATAGCCCCGAGGCAAGGGGCTATAAACCCCTACTATGTCGGTTTTAAGATTTGGGAATCTCTTTCAATAAAATATAAAGATAACCCGCAAAAGCTCTTTCAAATAAGAGAAGTAGAACGAGATGCCTCTTTTATCAGAAACTATCTTACATTTGACCTATGCCAGGAACTAAATCTTTTTGAATACGAAGAAGAAGATAGGTATTATGTGGTAGCGGAAGTATCCAATCAAGAAGGCTGGCGCCGGATCAGAAATCAACTGGCCTTAATGGTAGGCTACGGCAGTATCCCAAATATAACCGTTGAAAGCATGGAAAAGAACGACCGTACCCTCACCCTCAAACATTCCTATGACAACCGAGAACTTCACCTTAATTACGCTTCAGAAACCCTCAAACACATCCAGTCCCTCTGGGGTGGCAAAGTTATCCTCAAAACCACTCTCAATAATATCGAGCGGTGTGTCACGTGCAATGAGGAGGGGAAAGTTTCGGTGGCGAGTTGTAGGCGGGATGGATGAAGTTAGAGGGGGGGATTACTTCGCATTTGGTTGGGGTAACATATCACGACTCGTTTCTCCTAGGCTGTGGCCTAGAGGAAACTCGCTGTGATATGTTACCCCAACCATTGCGGGGGAATGGAAACCCTCTAACTAGCCCAAAGCCGGCAACTCGTGAGACGAAGGTTGGAGTGGATGTTGCACCAGGCCTTAAGGTCTAGATCTTAAGGTGTCCCACCAGGGAGGGGCTTCGACCGTGGGTGGATGTGGCTGTGGCATTAAGTTGGTTTTTGGCGAAGCTTTCGTAAAAGTGCTTTGGGTCCTTGGAAGTAATTAACGTTAAGAAAGTCAGTTGTTTGAGCGC
>CAZLPH010000010.1:24276-27164 GCA_964561345.1 uncultured Candidatus Epulonipiscium sp. | reverse complement strand
TATTGACGTAGGCCTGTATTTAATGTCATACTATATGAGTAGAATAGTAGCATAAAGAACATTAGTAGATTATAAAAAATGTAGAATTGTAGGACGGTAGCATATAACATATAGTAAGAAAAATTAGAAGCCTAGGGATAGGTGTATTTTTCGTTACATATTATTGTATATCAGTCCTCATATTGAGGACTTTTTTGTATTTCTACGAAAATACTAGGAGGATGTAGCATGGTAGCAGTTAAAATGATTAAAAAATTAGTAGTAGGTTTAATTTGTAGTACAGTATTACTGGGTGGGTGTGGGAAGGCAGCAGATGGCCAAGTGGCAATAGGGATTTCTCAAATTGCAGAGCACCCGGCTTTAGACGCTTCACGAGAAGGATTTATTGCAGGCCTAGAATCAGAAGGATTTAAAGATGGGGATAACATTAAATTTGATATTCAAAATGCCCAAGGAGACATTGCAAACTCTCAGCTTATTGCCCAGAACTTTGTCACTCAAAAGCAGGATATGATTTTTGCAATAGGGACACCAGCAGCCCAAAGTGCCGCTAATTCAACAGATGAGATTCCAGTTCTTATTACGGCTGTAACAGATGCTGTTCAAGCGGGGCTTGTAGAGTCAGCAGAAAAATCAGGAACGAATGTAGCAGGTACAAGTGACGCAGTTCCAATAGATAAGCAACTTATATTAATGAAAGCACTCTTACCTAATGTGAAAAAGGTAGGGATTTTATATAACACAAGCGAAATTAACTCAGAGATCCAAATTGGCCAGGTTAAGGAATTAGCCGCTGGTCATGGCCTTGAAATTATTGCAGCAGGGGTTAATAACACAAATGATATTTCACAAACCCTTCAGTCAATTATTGGTGATATAGATGTGTTGTACGCTTTAACAGATAATGTTATAGCTTCTGCCATGCCACTAATAACAACAGAGGCATTAGCCAAAAATATTGGGGTTATAGGAGCGGAAGAAGCCCATGTTGCTGCTGGTGCTTTAGCAACAGAAGGAATAAATTATTATGACCTTGGATTCCAAACAGGCCTTATGGCAGCAAAAGTATTAAAGGGTGAAGATATTAGTCAAATGCCAGTATCAACACTTGAGGATATGGAACTTGTCATTAATGAAAAAGCAGTAGAAGAGCTGGCTATTACAGTTCCGGAGGACATTAAGGCAAAAGCTAAAATGATTTCAGGAGGGAAATAAAATGGATTTTTTAATCAATATTATTGAGCAAGCAGGGATTTTTGGCATTATGGCTATGGGCGTTTATATTACTTATAGTATTCTTGATTTCCCGGACCTTTCAGTAGATGGTAGTTTTCCACTTGGTGGAGCGGTTGCAGCAGCTCTTATTGTGAATGGGGTAAACCCATGGCTTGCAACACTAGTGGCAATCATTGCAGGAGCAGGAGCAGGATGGATGACAGGTTTTTTGCACGTAAAATGCAAAATTACAAATTTGCTATCAGGGATCCTGGTTATGATTGGCTTATACTCTATTAACCTTAGAGTTATGGGGAAATCTAACGTTCCTTTGTTAGACAATGGGACTGTTTTTACAAGTAAGCTTCCAAGGGTTTTAATCATTATTATGGTTGTTCTTATTGTAAAGATTGCTATGGATATGTTTTTCAAAACTAAAATGGGATTTGTTCTTAAAACAACTGGAGATAATCCGCAAATGGTAACCTCACTAGGTGTAGACATAGGAAAAACAAAAATAATGGGTCTTATGATGGCTAATGCATTAGTAGCCTTATCAGGTGCAATCATGGTTCAAAACCAACGGTTTGCAGATGTTAATATGGGAACAGGAACAATCGTAATGGGCCTTGCATCAATTATTATTGGTCAATCAATCTTTAAAAAGCTATCACTGTTCAAGGTAACAACTGTTGTTTTAGTTGGGTCATTTATTTACAGAGGCGTTATAGCACTTGCTTTGTACTTTAGATTCCCAACAAATGATATAAAACTAGCAACAGCTATTATCGTGGTTATCGCCATTACAATTAATAACAATGACTTTAGTTTTACAGATTTTCTAACAAAAAGGAGGGAAAAGGCATGTTAACACTATCAAAAATAAGCAAAACCTTTAACCCAGGTACAAGTAGTGAAACAACATTATTTGACAATCTTGACCTTACCATTAAAGAGGGGGAATTTGTTACAGTTATTGGGAGTAATGGGGCAGGTAAATCAACCCTTTTAAACATTGTTGGTGGTGGTCTATGTCCAGATAGTGGAATGGTTAAGGTGGGAGAAAAAAACGTTACCAATCTTAAAGAATATCAGCGGTCTAGATTTGTTGGAAGGGTCTTCCAAGATCCAGTAATGGGAACCTCACCTTCAATGACCGTTCTTGAAAACTTATCCCTTGCCATGGGCAAAGGAAAGCCATTTGGACTTTCTTGGGGAATTCAAAAGAAAAATATAGCATTTATTCAAAAGAACCTAGCAAAACTCGAAATGGGTCTTGAGGATAAACTTGATATGAAAGTAGGGCTCCTATCCGGTGGTCAAAGACAGGCAATGTCCCTCCTTATGGCAACCATGGTAGAACCTAAGCTGCTCCTTTTAGATGAGCATACGGCAGCTCTTGATCCTAATATATCAGCTCTTATTATGGAGCTTACCAAGGAGATGTTGGCAGAAAAGAATATGATGACCCTTATGGTAACTCATAACCTTAACTTTGCTGTTTCTTATGGAAGTAGGCTACTTATGTTACACCAAGGGGAAGTAATCCTAGATATCTCAGGAGAAGAAAAGAAAAAGCTAACAGTTAATAAGTTAATGGCCTACTTTGACCGCTTTAAAATCAAAGAAAGTCTAAGTGATGAGTTACTGCTAGCCAAATAAATTCAAATAAA
>CAZLPH010000010.1:0-24176 GCA_964561345.1 uncultured Candidatus Epulonipiscium sp. | reverse complement strand
AGTTGGGCAGTAGACACCGGAAAACTATGTTATAATATGAGAGAGAGAAGACAAAAGGAGTGGTGCAATGTCAAGAGTAGGTATTGGAATGCGAAGTTTGAAGACAGGTTTAGCTGTATTAATTTGCCTGGCCTTGTATACGGTTTTGCCTTTGAACCAGCCAACACTGGCAGTACTAGTCGCTGTTATGGCCATCCAGAACAACATTGTAGACAGTGTGACCTTTAGTAAAAACAGGCTTATAGGAACCATTTTAGGGACAATTATTGGGATCGTATATATACAGGTGGCAGGGGATAGTTTAATATTTGTAGCAGTAGGCGTTATTATATTAATAACACTTTTAAATAAGCTTAACCAAAGTAGAAACATTGTTATAGCCTTGGTTTTATTTATTAATATTATCACAGGGGTTGTTACTGGGAATCCTATTATATATGGCCTTAATCGGTTTGCCAATACACTAGTTGGTATTCTAGTTGGGTTTTTAATTAATTATTTTATTAAGCCACCAAACCAAATTAGTAATATTAAGCATAATGTTATAGAAATAGTAGATGAAATTGAACATGTGGTTAAAGAACTTATTTTTTCCGATAAGGATATAGATTTACAGATATTTAAAAAAGAGCTCCTCCTAATAGAAGAGAGTCTTAGTATATATAATGAAGATAAGAAATACCTAGTTGCTGTCATGGATAAGATAAAATATGTGGAAAATTCCATTGATAATTATAGAATTTTATATAGTCATATAAATATCATTAAAGATAAAAGAGGAATCCTAGATAAACAAAATATTCAACAAGTGAAGGTTGTATTTGGTGAAGTGTATATTCCGCAGAAGAATATAAGCTCAGATGAGGCATATATTTTAATCTATAACTACCACATAAGTGAGATTATGAAAAAGGTCATTAAAATAAAAAATGATCTTGAAAGTGTATCAAAAGGAAAGGCAGTGAAACAAGGCTTTCGAAAATAAAAGGAGGTTAAGAGTTGAAAAATTTAGAGTCATACAATCTAGAGCCAGAAAGCGGAGAAGTACAAGCAGTAAAGAATTTTAAAAAATTAGGGTGGGCAATATTTGCAATGACACTGGGGGTAATGTTTGGGGGACCCTTTATAGTGGGAATAGTTGCGGGTGTTATTCCAGGATTTGAGGAGGGGCCTTGGTTTATGTGGGCTAATATAGGGATTTCAGTATACTGTATTGGTTTGCCCATATTTTATGTCATGACAAAGAGTATTCCTAATGGGCCCAAAGGTGCAAAAAAGAAGATGTCACTAAAAGAGTTTACCACCATGTTTGTCATTTCCATGGCAGCGGTCTACCTGTTTAATATTTTTGGTAATCTGATTAACATGATAATTAGCACCATAATTGGCGATGAAGTTGCAAATCCCTTAATTGAGGCACTAGATGGGGCTAGTGTTTTAGCTACTTTCATATTTGTTGGTATCTTATCTCCTATTGTAGAAGAGCTTATATTCAGGGGGATTATGTTAGACAAACTCCGGGCTTATGGCGACAAAACAGCTATTTACTTTACAGCACTTATGTTTGCATTATTCCATGGAAACTTATCACAGTTTTTTTACGCTTTAGTTTTAGGCTTGTTTCTAGGGTATATTGCAACTAAAACAAATACCATTAAGTATACGGTTTTACTTCATATTATTATTAATATGTTAGGGTCTGTTATTCTACCAGCACTTATTTTTACTGAAATAGAGTTACTGGTTGGTATACTTGGACTTGGTGTTATGACGATAACCTTTTGGGGGATTATTCTTTATAGGAAAAATATTAAGAAGATAGAACTTGAGCCCGCACAAATAGAGATTGAGCCGAGAATGAAAAAAAGAGGGCTTTATTTTAGTGTTGGTATCATACTGTATTATATGATGTGTGCAATTATGTTTATAAGTGTCATTTTGGCATAGGTGATTTAGCGTGTAACTCGGTAATTTTAACGATTGTCTCTACTGCCTTCCCCATATGAGATAATACAGCAAATTCAAAACGACCATGATAGTTATGGCCGCCAGTAAAAAGATTAGGGCAAGGTAGTCCCATAAATGATAGTCTAGAGCCATCAGTTCCACCCCGAATAGGGGCAACTACAGGGGTTATACCAATGGCTGTCATGGCTTCTTTAGCAAGATCCGTAATATGGGTATTTTCTTTTAAAACCTTATCCATATTGTAATATTGATCTGTGACTTCTATGGTAGCAGTATTTTCACCGTACTTAGTATTTATGGTACGAACACATTCTTTCATGAAATCCTTACGGTTTTCAAAGGAACTTGCATCAAAATCACGAATAATATAGCTTAGTTGTGTCTTTTCAACATCACCATGACTATCATTTAAATGGTAAAAACCTTGGTAGCCTTCTGTTTGACTAGGTACTTCTTCACAAGGTAAAAGGGCAATAAACTCATTTGCAATTAAGATACTATTAATCATCTTATTCTTAGCATCGCCAGGGTGAACATTGCGGCCGTTGATTGTAATAACAGCGCTTGCAGCGTTAAAGTTCTCAGCTTCTAAGTGGCCAATCATACCACCATCTACGGTGTAAGCGAACTTAGCACCAAACTTCTCAACATCGAAGAAGTCAGCCCCTTGGCCAATTTCCTCATCAGGTGTAAAACATATTCTAATATCGCCATGTTTAATATCAGGATTAGCCATAAGATGCTCTATGGCCGTCATGATTTCGGCAATACCCGCCTTATCATCAGCACCTAATAGGGTTGTGCCATCGGTGGTAATTAAAGTTTCGCCGACTAAATCTTTAAGGTAGGGGAAGTCGCTTGGGCTAAGAATTATCCTTAAATCAGTATTAAGGACAATATCCTTTCCGTCGTAAATTTCAACTATTTGTGGGTTTACGTTTTCACCTGAAAAATCAGGGCTCGTATCCATATGAGCCACGAAGCCAATGGTGCTAATAGGCACATTGGTATTAGATGGTAGGGTGGCCATTAGATAGCCGTTAGAATCAAGGGATATATCTGCAAGGCCCATGGCCGTGCATTCTTTCTCAAGTTCCCTAGCAAGGTCTAATTGCCCCAGGCTACTAGGCTGGCTAGTAGAGTCCTCATTCGATGTGGTATGTATTTTTGTATAGCCTAAAAATCGTGTTAGCAAACTTGCTGTCATAATAATAATTCCTCCAAATTTTGATTTTATAGTTGTGTTTTGTAAAGCTAATACAAAAATGTATCAGCTTTACAAAGTAAATATTATTAAGCGATTAAGTAATCTAGTAATGTTTCGGGAACTTCTGCCTTTGCACAGGTTGCACTAATAACGAAGCGCACATTATATTTATCCGATAACTTCTTAAGGTTAGAAATGAAATCTCCAACATCATCAATGGATAGCCCGGTGAGTTTAAAAAGTTCATCAATGAAAATAAGTTGTGTATCGTGATTAGCAGAGATGATGCCAGAAATAAAGCCGAAAAATTCCCCTGCTGTAGTAATATTAAATTCAAAGGGTTCTATTAACCTAACGCGGTAGCTAAGATCATACCGGCGGCGTTTACTACTGTTAATGTAGACCACATCACCCGTGATGTTCCTAGCTTCTTGGTTTGCAAGTGAAATCATCTTCTTAGTCTTACCTTCTCCTGTTTTTCCAGTAATGATTTGAAGCATAATAACCACCCCTTACAATAATAATATATTTACTTATATTAGTTCTTATTAAATATTTATACCCTAATTCCCTTGCATAATGCATGAAAAGTTAAAATACTTTTGAAAAACAAAAAAACAGGAATATGTATTCCTGTTTTTTGTTGACTAATTAGAGTTAGATTAGTCTTGCCTGCGATAATCATCATCGTAAACTCGGCCGTAAAGTGTTAAGCAGTAAAGACCACATATGCCGACGATTGCATATATAACTCGGCTAAGCCAGCTGGTCATACCGCCAAATAGTGATGCCACAAGATCAAACTGGAAGAAACCAATAAGACCCCAGTTTATTGCACCAATAATAACCAAAGTTAATGCAAGGTAATCAAATGTTCTCGTTTTCATTACAATAACCACCTTTCTTGTGAAAGAATCAAAGTCTCTTTCTATGTTTATTATTTCACCACATATATTTTTTATCCATAAATTTTAAATTAAGTGATTTAAAAGTGAAACATATCATAGGTTTATAATAAGAGAACATTATAGTTGTAGAGTAGAAAGTAGGGCATTAAATGCTAAATAACCAATGTGAAAAGGCTTATAAACCTACATTGTATACGTATCAGGTGTTACAAGAACAAATATCAAAATTGAAAAAGGAATATGATTTTTTAGATATTTCTACCATAGGAAAAAGTGTTGAAAATAGAAAAATTTACATAATAAAGTTAGGGAAAGGGCCTAGGAAAATCTTAATATGTGGGGGGACTCATGCTTGCGAATGGATTACAGTAGCTGTTTTAATGAAGTGGGTTCAGGAAATTTGTAGCTTGTATACTTCAAAAGAGGCCGCACACACTAAAATGATAGAGGAAATATTTGAAAAATCCACTATTCATGTCTTACCGATGCTTAATCCAGATGGTATAGACCTTCAAATAAAAGGAGCATCGCCGAGTGCCCCTAACTATAAGGCCTTAGTCAAGTGGAACAATGGCAAGCAAGATTTTTCAAAATGGAAGGCTAACATTAGGGGGGTGGATTTAAATCGGAATTTTGATGCCAAGTGGGAGGTGTGTAAAGAGATTGAAAAAGAAGAAGGAATAAGAGGACCTTGGTTCGAATTATACGGGGGTCACTACCCAGAATCAGAGCCAGAAACCAGGGCCGTTACAGATTATACAAGGCAGGAAGAATTTGATTTAGTCTTATCCTATCATACCCAAGGTAGGGAGATTTATTGGTCTTATGATGGGATTGATGTTCCAGGAGCCAAGAGGCTAGGAGAACGGTTTGCAAGAGCTAGTGGATATGTTTTAGGGGTACCTGATGAAAGTGCATCTCATGGCGGCTACAAAGATTGGTTTATTAAGGCTTTTAATAGGCCAGGTTATACAATTGAGTGTGGCTTGGGTGTCAATCCCCTTCCAATGACTCAGTTTGAGCAAATTTATAAAGAAAACTTTGAACTTCTTTTAATTGCTGCCTGGGGAAAATGAAGTAAAGGAGGATTGTATGAGAAAGAAAAAAAAGCGTCGTTATAATTATAGGCGTTCCACATTAAGGCCCCGTTCTGGAAGGTACCGATATAATACGCCTATAAATTTTAAATTAGCACAAATAATTATCCTAATCATCATAATATTAATGGTCTTTATAATGGTGAAAAATAAAAAGTCAAAAGCCACACATCATCCAGCACAAGAAAAAATAGCAACATTTGAGGTTGCACCAGAAGTAAGCACCCAAATCTTTCAAGAAGCAAAAAACAACAAAAAAGATGTGGCGACTTTGTTTGCCAGTCATGTTTTAGGCATAGAAAAGAAAATACTCTTATCAAGAAAAAACAAGACCATATTTAGGGAAGCTGTGGCATGTTATAAGCAATTTATACTAGATATAGAAGGATTTCCTATTCCAATGGACTATGAGTATAGCTATGAAGACAGTTGGCTCTCAGAAAGAACATATGGCGGCACAAGAAGGCATTATGGGACAGATATTATGGACCCACAAAATGAAAGGGGAGTCATCCCCATTGTTAGTATGAGCAAAGGGATTGTAGAAAATATAGGCTGGAATGATCAAGGTGGCTATAGAGTCGGTGTAAGAACACCAAGTGGCGCTTATGTTTACTATGCTCATTTAGACCAGTACGCATCAGACTTAAATAAGGGAACAAAAGTAGAAGTTGGGGACCCTATAGGGTATATGGGGGATAGTGGATACGGAGAAGAAGGGACTGTTGGGCAGTTTCCGGTGCATCTACATATAGGGATTGCAACCAAGTCTTTTGGAGATAATGAAAACTGGATTAATCCTTATTATTTGCTAAGGTATTTAGAAGATAAGGATATGCAAATCCTTAAATCTAGAGGTATATTCTAGGTTTAAGGTTTTTTTGATGAAATAAACTTGATTTGAAGTCATAAATCGTTGATACTAGAAGAAAGACTAGGAGGATTACAATGATGTATAAAATGTTTGTAAGTGATCTAGATGGAACATTGCTAGATGATAATCATAAAATTTCAAAGGAAAATATAAAGGCCATCAAGAAACTCGAACTTAAAGGGATTAAATTTGTAATTGCAACAGGCAGAACCAAATTTATGTTAGAAGACTTTTTAGAACAGGTGGATTATAAGATGCCACTTATCTGGTCTAATGGATCTGCAGTATCGCCACTTCAAGGAGAGGTTTTGTATACAGAAGAGATTCCAGTTGATGCCGTTAGAAGGATTATTGAGCTATCTAGAAACTATAAAGTTGACTATATGATTCATACATTAGAGGGAATTGCCAGTGAGACCATAGGAAGTAGAACACAAGCATTGAAGGATTATAATGATACGGTCAAAGAAGCCTATAGGATTCCATTAAAAATTGATAAGGACCTATATGATAATTTAGGAAAATATAATCTGTTGAAAGTTTCTCTAAGCTCTGACGATCATAAAGAATTAGTTGCCTTTCAAGAAATCGTAAAGCAGAATATAAAAGAAGTCCACGCCGCATTTTCAGCGCCAACCTTGCTAGATATTAATGCGCCTAAGGCATCAAAAGGAGAGGCGGTCCTAAAATTAGCAGCTAAGTATCATATAGAACCACATGAAATTATCGCCATTGGGGATAATGAAAATGATATCGCTATGCTAAAAGTATGTGGCCTTCCATTAACCTTAGAAAATGCTAGGGACACGGTCAAGAAAATAGCCAAGTATGTTACCAAAAGTAATAATGCTAATGGGGTAGCGGATGCCATAGAAAGGTATGTTTTATAATGGCTATCTATGCAATAGGGGATTTGCATTTATCAGCTAGTGTGGATAAACCCATGGATATTTTTGGAGATAATTGGGAAGACCATGGGGTTCAGATTGCTAAAAACTGGAGCCAGGTCGTCGGGCCGGATGATATTGTTCTAATACCAGGTGATATTTCATGGGCTATGACTTTAGAAGAAGCTAAGATAGACCTTGACCTAATTCATAGCTTGCCCGGGGAGAAGGTCCTTATTAAAGGAAATCATGATTATTGGTGGCAGTCTATTAGCCAGCTTAATAAGCTTTATAAAAAGATGTTTTTTTTACAAAACACATCTTATCAAATAGGTGACTATACAATTTGTGGAAGCAGAGGCTGGGGGTGCCCAGGTGATATAGGGATGGACGAGTATAACACAAAAATCTATCATAGGGAGGCAAAACGTCTGGAACTATCTTTAGAACATGGCATGAAATCAGGTGCCAAAAAGATCATCGTTATGCTTCACTATCCGCCTACTAATGATAAAAAAGAAAGTTCTTTATTTACAGAGCTTTTTAAAAAATACCCTGTCACCCATGTTATCTACGGCCATCTCCATGGTAAGGTGTTTTTTAATAACAGTCTAAGAGGCAATCATGGCGGGATAGAGTACACCCTTGTATCTGCTGATGCAATTGGTTTTAATCCTTACAAAATAAATTTATAGTAAATGAACGGGGACGAAATAATGGGAAAGAAAATGAGATTAGATAAAGTGCTATCACATATAGGATACGGAACTAGGACTGAAGTAAAGAAAATCATTAAACAAAAAAGAGTTGCCATAGATGGAAAGACTACCAATGTGGTTAATATACAGGTTGTGCCGGAAGAACAGATCATAACATTAGATGGTGTAGAAATTGACTACCAAACGTTTTTTTATTTTATTCTTAATAAACCACAGGGGGTTATTAGTGCAACCAAGGACAATATGCATAAGACTGTTGTTGATCTTCTAGCCTTAGAAGATAGAAACAAAGAGGTTTTTCCTGTGGGGAGACTAGATATTGATACAGAGGGCTTACTGCTGCTTACCAATGATGGCCAGTTAAGTCATCAGCTCTTATCACCCAAAAAAAATGTGCCTAAAACATATTTTGCTAAAGTAGATGGTAAAATGACAGAAGCCGATATTGAAAGATTTAAACAAGGCCTAACCTTATCCGATGGTTATGACTGTTTGCCGGCTGATTTAAAGATTATTAGTTCTGGTGAGGTATCAGAAATTGAGCTAACGATTAAAGAAGGGAAATTCCACCAAGTTAAAAGAATGGTAGAAGCTGTGGGAAAACAAGTGTTTTATCTTCAAAGAATCCAAATGGGGAATTTAAAGCTCCCAGGAGATTTAAGGCTAGGCAGCTACAGAGAAATAACAAAAGAAGAAAAGGATTTACTGACTATGATAACCAAAGAGGCGATAAAATGAAAGCATTTTTACCCATTAGCAAAAAAGATATGGAAGAGCGGGGGTGGGAACAACTAGATTTTATCCTTGTAACAGGGGATGCCTATGTGGACCATTCATCCTTTGGGACGGCCATTATTGGCAGAACCCTTGAACGCTTTGGTTATAAGGTTGGGATCATAGCTCAGCCCAATTGGCATGATACAAAAGACTTTACAAAACTTGGGCGACCACGCCTGGGTTTTTTAATTGGTTCTGGCAATATTGATTCTATGGTGAATCATTACACCACAGCCAAACGTAGGCGAAGAGACGACGTCTATAGCCCTGGTGGCCAAGGAGGATTGCGCCCAGACAGAGCTGTCATTGTCTATGCCCAAAGGGCAAGGGAGGCTTATAAGGATGTTCCTATTGTACTAGGGGGTATTGAGGCTAGCTTAAGGCGACTGGCTCACTATGATTACTGGGATAATAAGATTAGGCGGTCTGTCCTGCTTGATTCCAAGGCAGATCTTATTATGTATGGCATGGGTGAAAAGGTTGTCATTGAGCTAGCAGAGGCTTTAGACAGTGGTATTCCAGTTGAAGAGATTAGTTTTATTCCAGGAACAGTTTATAAGACGACAGATAAAGAGCGGGCCTACGACCCTATTACCCTGCCTTCCTATGATGAGATATGCCAACATAAGAAAGCCTACGCTGAGAGTTTTTTAATCCAGTCGCAAAATATGGACCACATAACGGGAAAAACCCTTATAGAATCTTATGGGGATATGTACCTTGTTCAAAACCCAGCCCAGCCACCTTTGACCCAGGAGGAATTAGACGCTGTCTATGAGCTGCCTTTTGTAGGAACCTATCATCCGATCTATGAAGGGGCTGGTGGTATTCCAGCAATAGAAGAAGTAAAGTTTAGCCTAACAAGTAATAGAGGGTGTTTTGGAAATTGTAACTTTTGTGCCTTAGCATTTCATCAAGGGCGTGTTTTACAAGCTAGAAGCAAAGCCTCTCTTGTAAAGGAAGCTAAGGAAATGACAGATGACCTTGACTTTAAAGGCTATATCCACGATGTGGGAGGACCCACGGCAAACTTTAGACATGGTGCTTGTGATAGGCAGCTTAACAAAGGGGTTTGCAAAAACAAGCAATGTTTATTTCCAACGCCCTGTAAGAATCTAAAAGTGGACCACACGGACTATATTAATGTGCTCCGGGAGCTTCGGGCCATACCAAAGGTTAAAAAAGTATTTGTAAGATCAGGGATTAGGTACGATTATGTTCTGGCAGATAAAAGCGATGATTTTCTAAATGAACTATGTGAGCACCATATTAGTGGGCAACTTAGGGTTGCGCCGGAGCATATCTCTAATAAGGCTTTATCTTATATGGGAAAACCAAACTCTAATGCCTATATAGAATTTGTGAAAAAATTTGAAAAAGCTAACGAAAAAACAGGTAAAAAACAGTTTGTTGTGCCCTATCTTATGTCCTCTCATCCAGGGTGTGACTTAGATGATGCCATAGAATTGGCCTTATATTTAAAAAAGATTGGCCACATGCCCCAGCAAGTGCAAGATTTTTATCCGACCCCATCAACCATGGCAACTTGTATGTATTACACAGGGATTGATCCGCGGACCATGAAGGCGGTATATGTTGCGAGGGAACCGAAAGAAAAAGCAATGCAAAGGGCACTTATGCAATTTAATAAGCGTGGAAATTACAAACGCGTTCATGAAGCCTTAGTAAAAGCAGGTCGCCTAGACCTAATTGGCTTTGGAGCAGAGTGTCTTATTTCCCCGAGAGAGAATAAAAAAAGGTAAACCAAGTAATACTAATATAAATCGATCTTACAAAGGAGGTTTATAAATGTATATGAACTTGGATCAATATAATAGTTGCAAGGATAGGGTAATAAGGGATCTTAATAATAAAAAGGTGCCTGATCTAAAAGAATATCTAACAAAGGACTTTTCCCCAGATGATTTTGCAGACTTAATCAAAGAGATGGAAGCTGATGGTCTTATTAATAATGTTAGGTATGTCCATGGGGTAGAAAACAGTGAAAATGTCGTCCCTAATTTCGAAAAAGTGACAATTACAGACAAAGGAATGCTGATTTTAGAATAATTATACAAAAACAAGGACAAATAGTATTATTCGTTCTTGTTTTTTACATATGAGTATGATAAAATTTATACTATCATTATTTATATTATTCTAAAAACTATAAATGGAATGGAGACGCACAATTATGGAGAGAGTTTATAATTTTTCAGCAGGACCAGCAGTGTTACCAGTAGATGTACTAAAAGAGGCTCAAAAAGAGTTAGTAGCGTACGGGTCAAGCGGTATGAGTGTTATGGAAATGAGCCACAGATCAAAGGATTACCAGGCTATTATAGATAAAACAGAAGCAACTCTACGTGAGATCATGGCTATTCCTGATAATTACAAAGTACTGTTTTTACAAGGCGGGGCATCACTTCAATTTGCAATGGTTCCTTTGAACCTAATGACTAAGAACAAAAAAGCAGATTTTATCGATTCTGGGGTTTGGGCAGCTAAGGCAATTAAAGAAGCTAAGAAATACGGAGACGTTAATGTTATTGCATCATCTAAAGCAGATACTTATTCCCATATTCCTAAATACAAAGACAGTGATCTTGATAAAGATGCAGACTATGTATACATATGCAGCAACAACACGATTTACGGAACACGGTTTACAGAATTACCAAACACAGGTGATGTTCCACTAGTGGCAGATATGTCTTCTACAATTTTATCAGAAGAGATAGATGTTAGTAAGTACGGTATTATATTTGCAGGATCCCAAAAAAATATGGGGCCAGCAGGTGCAACAGTCGTTATTATTCGCGAAGATCTAATTGGTAAGGCTAAGGAGTCCGTACCGACTATGTTAGATTACAAAACACACGCAGATTCAGATTCAATGTTTAACACACCACCAACCTATACGATTTATATGTTAGGTCTAGTGTTTGACTGGATTAAAAATCAGGGCGGCATAAAAGAGGTTGAGCGTATTAACAAGGAAAAAGCAGCTCTTTTATATGATTACATTGACGCATCAAAACTTTTTAAAGGAACAACGGCAGTAGAAGACAGGTCTCTTATGAATGTTACCTTTATTACAGGGGATGCTGATCTTGACGCTTTATTTGTTAAAGAGGCAATAGAAGCGGGACTTGTGAACCTTAAAGGGCACCGTAGTGTTGGTGGAATGAGGGCAAGTATCTATAATGCTATGCCACTTGAAGGTGTGAAAGCTTTAGTTGATTTTATGACAAAATTCGAAGAAAAGAACGCTTAGGGGGGAAAAAGCAATGTACAACATACAAACACTCAATAAAATATCAGAAAAAGGGTTATGTCTTTTCGGTAAAGGGTACACCATAGAAGATAGTCCCAAAAATCCAGATGCCATTATGGTTCGTAGTGCAAAAATGCACGGTATGGAGTTTGGTGATTCCTTAGCAGTAATTGCAAGAGCTGGTGCAGGAACAAACAATATTCCAGTTGAAGAATGTGCTGAGCGAGGAATCGTTGTCTTTAACACACCAGGTGCAAATGCAAATGCTGTAAAGGAATTAGTTGTTGCAGGGTTATTATTATCCTCACGTAAGATTATAAACGGAATAAACTGGGCACAAACATTAGAAACAGATGTTGCTAAGTCAGTAGAGCAAGGGAAAGGCCAATTTGCTGGACCAGAACTTGCTGGGAAAACCATAGCAGTCATTGGACTTGGTGCTATTGGGGTAATGGTTGCTAACGCAGCTTACTCATTAGGTATGCGGGTAATCGGTCACGATCCATATATTTCAGTTCATGCAGCTTGGGGATTATCACGCCACATTAACTACGCAGAGTCAATGGATGAAGTTTTAGCATGTGCAGATTATATCTCAGTTCATGTTCCTTTATTAGATGATACGGCTAAGATGTTTAATAAAGAAGCTTTTGACAAAGTGAAACCAGGACTAAAATTGCTTAACTTCTCACGAGCAGGTCTTGTGGATAACGAAGACTTAAAGGCAGCTATTGAATTGGGCCAAATTTCAAGTTACGTAACAGATTTCCCAACAGAAGATGTTCTTGGAAATGAGAATATTATAGCGATTCCTCACTTAGGGGCTTCAACGCCAGAATCAGAAGAAAACTGCGCAATAATGGCAGCAAACCAGACAAAAGATTATTTAGAAAATGGTAATATTGTAAACTCTGTTAACTTCCCACATTGTGAGATGGCATGGAATACACCATGGAGAATTACAATTATGCATAAAAACGTTCCTAACATGGTTGGCCAAATTACAAGTGCTTTAGCCAAAGAGAATATTAACATCGTTGATATGATGAATAAGAGTGCTGGAAACTGGGCATACACAATGATCGATACCTCAACAGAAATTGGTGTTTCCACATTACCAGAACTAGAAAAAATTGACGGTATTATTAGAATGAGATTTTTAGCTAAATAATTTTAAGAACTATTAATTTATGAAGAAGGTGTTACTTATGATTTTTATAGGTAATATCTTCTTTTTATATCCCTATAAGGAGGTAAAATCTATGAAAGAATTATCACTACATATATTAGATATTGTGCAAAATAGTGTTAGGGCTAAGGCGACAGAGGTAGAACTAATCGTAAATGAAAATATAACCCAGAACATCCTTGAAATTATTATTAAGGATAACGGTAAAGGTATGCCTAAAGATTTAATCGAGCAAATAAAAAATCCTTTTGCCACAACACGGACAACACGGAAAGTAGGTCTTGGGATTCCCCTACTTTTAGAAGCTTGTCAAAGATGCGATGGCGACTTATATATTCAAAGCGAAGAGGGAGTGGGGACTACCCTAAGGGCTTATTTTAGCCATGATCATATAGATAGGGCGCCAATGGGGGCTCTTGTGAATACAATCACGATGTTGATACTCTCTTCACCAGAAATAAGGTATATATTCACTTATTTTCTAAATGATAAGGAATTTACCATGGATACCAAGGAAGTCCAAGAAATCCTACAAGGTGTACCCATTAACGACTTAAACGTCATTAAATGGCTAGAAGAGTATTTAACGGAGAATATTGAGGCTTTGAAAGGATAGTGATAGAAATATCATATCTTGAGTAGGACCGATTCTTTATGTATACTGTATAAGGAGAGTACATAAAGTACTAATAGAAAGGGGAGTCGTATGAAAAATAAACTTTTTACGTTTAAAAAAGGAATTCATCCATCTTACAATAAAGAAAGAACGAATAATGTGCCAATTGAACTACTACAACCTAAAGGAGACATCGTGTTACCCATGAGCCAGCATATAGGTGCACCTTGTACGCCAATCGTTAAAAAAGGTGATCGTGTTCTTGTTGGCCAACTTATTGGTGAACCTAATGGGTTTGTCAGTGTGCCGATTCATAGCAGTGTATCGGGAACAGTGAAAGCAGTAGAAGATAGGCTAGTGCCAAATGGTAGTAAAGTCCTATCTGTTGTTATTGAAAGAGATGGACTTTGTGAGGACCACCCGGATTTAGGGTCGGCCCTAGATTATAAAACCATGAAATCCGAAGAAATCATAGAAGTGGTTAAAAATGCAGGATTAGTTGGAATGGGCGGGGCAGGATTCCCGACATTTATTAAACTAACACCACCACCAGGAAAGAAAATCAAGCACGTTATTATTAATGGTGCTGAATGTGAGCCTTATTTAACATCAGATCACCGGGTTATGTTAGAAGAGGGAGAGCGGTTAATTGAAGGACTAAGAATCTTGCTTCATCTTTTTCCAGATGCAAAAGGATACATAGGCGTAGAAGATAATAAATTAGATGCCATAGCAGAGCTTAGAAAATATATAAAAAAAGATGATAATATAGAAGTGGCTGCCCTTGAGACAAAGTACCCTCAAGGATCAGAAAAGCACCTGATTTATGCCCTAACAGGCCAGGAAGTTCCAAGTGGTGGTTTACCAGCAGATGTTGATTGTATGGTACAAAACGTAGACTCTGCCTTAGCTATTTGGCGAGCTTTTGAAAAATCTAGACCTATTATGCGCCGAATTGTAACAGTAAGTGGTAATGGGGTGAGTAACCCAGGAAATTTCAAAGTAAGGCTTGGGACTTCCTATAGAGAGTTGTTAGAGCATGCGGGATGGGATGAGGAGAAAACAGTTAAGGTTATATCAGGCGGGCCCATGATGGGAATGGCTCTGACTAGTGTGGATGTTCCAGTTCTTAAAGGAACAGCAGGAATTTTATGCTTCACAGAAGAAGAGGTTCGTATCCCGCCGGAGAGTAACTGTATTCGTTGTAATAAGTGCATTGAGGTCTGTCCATGTGTCCTTATGCCAACTCAGCTTAATATCGCATCATTATTACATGACTCAGATATGTTTGTTGCGTATAATGGCATGGATTGTATGGAATGTGGCAGTTGCTCTTTTATATGCCCAGCTAACAGGCACCTTGTACAATCAATTCGTACAGCTAAAGCTGCTGTCAGGGCAAAACAAATTAAAGATAAAAAATAAATATTTTAAGGAGGAAACAAATGGATAGGAAATTTATCGTATCTTCATCTCCCCACGTTCGTGGTTCTTTTTCAACCCAGGGGATTATGCGTGATGTTTTAATTGCACTAGCACCAGCAATGATTGTAGCAGCCTACTTTTTAGGACTACGTTCCTTACTTGTTGTGCTTGTTACGGTTATCAGTTGTGTTGCCTTTGAGGCCTTATGGCAAAAAGTAAACAAACAGCCCATTAGTATTGGTGATTTAAGTGCAGTGGTTACAGGTGTTTTGTTGGCTTTTAACTTACCAGCACATATTCCTATGTACATTCCGATCATCGGGGCATTTGTTGCAATTATTGTAGCAAAGCAGTTTTTTGGAGGAATTGGCCAAAACTTTATTAATCCTGCACTAGGCGCAAGAGCGGTCTTGCTTGCTTCTTTCCCAGTGGCTATGACTGATTATAGTACTTCAGGGCTTGACGGAATAAGTAGCGCAACACCAATGGCTTTATCTAGAGCAGGGGAATCCGGGCCGTCTTTAATAGATTTGTTTGTTGGAAACATGGGTGGAAGTATTGGCGAGATTTCAGCTTTAGCCTTGTTAATTGGTCTTGGCTATTTATTAGTTAGGAAAATAATCCATATTAGAATACCAGCAGTATTTGTAGGAACTGTATTTATCCTTACATACGTACTTGGAGCTATATCGGGTGTTACAGTAAATCCATTTTATGAAATAATGGCAGGTGGACTGTTTTTAGGCGCATTTTTTATGGCCACAGATTACTCTACATCACCAGCCACACCTAAAGGTGAACTAATATTTGCTTTAGGATGCGGTATTTTAACGACATTTATTAGAGTCTTTAGTAGTGGGTACCCAGAAGGGGTATCTTATGCCATATTAATTATGAACTTAACAGTGCCGTTAATTGACAAGTACACGGTGCCAAGACCATTTGGGGCGGTGAAAAAAGCATGAAAGATATAGGTAAAATGGGTGGAATTTTATTTCTCATTGCAGCTATTTGTTCAGCACTTGTAGGATTTGCAAGTGAGCTTACAAAAGAGCCTATAGCAGCGCAAAAATTAGAGGCGAAAAATGCAGCCATGCAAGAAGTATTATCAGATGCTGATGGATTTGAAGAGATAGAAGCAAATGACCTTGTAGAAGAGGTTCAAGTTGGAACAAGGGATGGACAAGAAGTAGGGTATGCTATTCGCGTTATTTCTAAAGGATATGCGGATCCTATTGAAATTATGGTTGGTATTGATAAGGCCGGTGCTATCCAAGGTATTAAAATTTTAGCAAGTGCTGAAACACCAGGGCTTGGGGATAATGCATCAGACCCTAGCTTTACGGATAAGTTCAAAGGTAAGGACGCAGCATTGACAGTTTCAACAAGTGGTAACGCTGGTGATGATGAAATTTCAGCCATTACAGGGGCAACCATTACATCTGTAGCAGTTACAAATGGTGTTAATAAGGCAATTGAATATGTACAAACTCAAGGGGGAGGAGCAAAGTGAAAAAACTATTTGAAAGATTGCATAACGGGATTATAAAAGAAAATCCAATATTTACCCAGGTAATTGGTATGTGTCCGACGCTTGCAGTTACAACAAGCGTCGGAAATGCTGTGGGAATGGGACTTGCAACAACAGTGGTTTTAATATGCTCTAATGCAACAATTTCCCTTGTTCGTAAAGTTATTCCGGCTAAAATACGGATACCATCATTCATTATTATTATTGCTAGTTTTGTTACTTTAATTGAATTACTACTAGAGGCATATGTGCCAGGGTTATATGACTCACTTGGTATATTCTTACCCCTAATCGTTGTAAACTGTCTTATATTAGCGAGGGCTGAAGCTTATGCTTCAAAAAACACCATGGTCTCATCAGTTTTTGATGGTCTTGGAATGGGCCTTGGTTTTACAGTTGCCCTTGCTGTACTTGGTGCTGTAAGGGAGCTCTTAGGTGCGGGAACTTTGCTGAACTTTGCAATTATGCCCGCATCATATCAACCAGCAATTATTATGATATTAGCCCCAGGGGCATTCTTTGCACTGGGAATTATCATGGCTTTACTGAATGTTTACAAATCTAAAAGAGCAGCAAGATAGGAGGGGGAGACGATGAATTTATTACTTTTGTTTTTAGGATCAATGCTCGTTAATAACTTTGTTTTAACACGATTCTTAGGAATCTGTCCATTCTTAGGTGTATCTAAAAAAGTAGAGACAGCTGTGGGAATGGGAATGGCAGTTACATTTGTTATGGGACTGGCTTCGGTTATTTCACATATTGTGTATAACGTGCTTTTAGTACCACTTGAGATAGAGTTTTTATATACACTTGCATTTATTCTCGTTATTGCATCACTTGTGCAATTTGTAGAGATGGTTATTCAAAAATCAAGCCCTTCTTTGTATGCGGCACTAGGTGTATTTTTACCATTAATTACGACGAACTGTGCAGTGCTTGGTGTGGCCATTATTAATATGCAGGAAGGTTACGGTCTTTTGGAGTCCCTTGTACATGGTGTCGGTGGGGCACTGGGCTTTACAATAGCAATTGTACTATTTGCGGGACTACGTGAGCGGATTGATAAAAGCAATGTGCCAGAAGCCCTAAAGGGACTTCCGATTGCCCTTATTACAGCAGGTTTTATGGCAACAGCATTTTTAGGATTTCAAGGACTAATTTCATAAGGAGGCGAATTTAAAATGGATATAACAAGTATTTTATACCCAGTCGCCACAATTAGTGGACTTGGGTTAGTATTTGGAGCAGGACTAGGATTTGCTGCGCAAAAATTTGCAGTTGAAGTGGATGAGAAAGTAGAAGAAGTGTTAGAGAAATTACCAGGGGCAAATTGCGCTGGCTGTGGTTATACAGGATGTGCAGCATTTGCCAAGGCACTAGTTGATGGTGAGGCTAAGCCTAGTGCTTGTGCTGTTAATAGCGCGGAAAACACCCATGATATAGCAGGCATCATTGGAGTAACAGCAGAAATTACTGAACGACAACGGGCTATGGTTGCGTGTCGTGGTACAAATGAAAATGCCGGGCAAAAAAATGAATACTATGGCATATTAGATTGCCGGGATGCAGCGCTTATACCTGGTGGTGGGTCAAAATCTTGTTCATATGGTTGCCTGGGGCTAGGGAGCTGCGAAAAGGTATGTGTATTTGGCGCTATGTCTATGGTGGATGGGGTGGCAGTTGTGGACCCAGACAAATGCACGGCGTGCGGAACTTGTGTGCGTACATGTCCCAAAGAAATTATACATCTTATACCAGCCAAATCTCAGTATCATGTGAATTGCATGTCTGAAGATAAGGGGAAAGATGCAAAAGCCAATTGCACAGTAGCATGTATTGGCTGTGGTATCTGTGTTAGAAACTGTGAGGTAAAGGCTATTACCATGAAAAATAAGGTAGCCTACATTGACAACACTATTTGTGTCAATTGTGGTGTATGTGAGCAAAAATGTCCCACAGGTGCTATTACACAGATCAAAAGTGTTGGATAGATTTTAGGTTAACTCCGCATTAGGTAGGTATGAAAAATCCTACCATTGCGTTGAAGATTGACGAGATAATCTAGAGCTTAGAGCTTGAGTGGGGTGCTAGACTATTTTATTTCTATAATCAACCTATAAAAAACAAATACTAATAGATATCTCTTGACTATTAAGGTTGGGAGATATCTTTTTTTTAGTTAAGCTTATAGTTTGTTTGAAATTGTGACCCTGGTCACATTATCTTTTTAAAAACTATGAGATAATAAACCCATAGAAGATAAAAGATGGAGAAAGGGGAAGCAAACATGTCAAAAAAATTAACATTTAATCAAGTCGTAGAAAAGCATTCAAAAACATTAGATTTATATGTACCAGTTGTAGCCAGGGTTCACGGAGGTACTCATCCGGAATTTCATAAGGTTCATGCATTATTTGATGCCATTAATGGGAAGATAAAGAAGACAAGGCCAAATAGACCTGAATTAAATGAAGAATTTGCTGGGCTTCGTAAGATTACTGATAATTATACGGTTCCAGGTGATGTATGTGAGAGTTATGAGGCAGTGTATAGCATGTTGGCTGAAATAGATAAAGCATATCATATTTAGGAGGAGCAATATGCAGAGATTTATATTGAGTAAAAAAAACCATATAACTTTAATCGGTGGAATATTAATTGCCATTGGATTTATTAGTGAGCTAGGATTTAAAAATGAACAGATAGCTATTTGGTCTTTGGCTATCGCCTCTGTTTTAGGCGTTGCGCCTATTGCAATCCAGGCCTATCAAGCATTAAAGGTTAAAGTTGTCAGTATCGATGTTCTTGTTACCATTGCAGTTGCTGGTGCCTTCTTAATTAAGAACCTTGAAGAAGCAGCTGTCGTTACATTTTTATTCCTATTTGGTGCTTTTTTAGAGCAGCGCACCCTAAATAAGACACGCTCAGCCATTAAGGCTTTAACTGAGATGGCACCAGAAAGCGCTTTGAAGCAAATGGACAATGGTGAATTCGTAGAAGTAGAGGTAGATGAAGTAGACGCGGGTGATGTTTTACTTGTAAAGACGGGTGCGAAAGTCCCTGTTGATGGGACTGTTTTAACAGGTGAAGGGCATATTAACGAGGCAAGTATTACAGGTGAGGCTGTTCCTGTAGGGAAAAAGAAAGGTTTTGGCGTATATGCTGGAACAATTTTAGAAAATGGCACCATCCAGATTGTTGCAGACCGTGTGGGTGAAGATACCACCTTTGGTAAAATTATTGAGATGGTTGAAGAAGCCCAAGATTCGAAATCAGAAGCAGAACGGTTCATTAACAAATTTTCTAAATACTACACACCAATTGTTTTAGTTCTAGCTATTCTTGTTTGGTTATTTTCACGAGATATTGAGCTGGCTATTACAATATTAGTCTTAGGATGCCCAGGGGCATTAGTGATTGGTGTACCAGTTTCAAACGTTGCAGGTATTGGTAACGGGGCCCAGCACGGTGTGCTTCTAAAAGGTAGTGAAGTCATTCATGATTTTAGCCGGGTTGATACCATGGTGTTTGATAAGACGGGTACACTCACAATAGGAAACCCTAAGGTGGCTGATAAAGAAATATATGCTAGTAATCCAGAAGAGGTTTTAGCCTACCTAGCAAGTGTAGAAAAAGAATCAGACCATCCTCTAGCCAAAGCTGTTATAGACTATATTGGAGATACAAAATCATATGTGGTTGAAAAAACAGATGTTGTAAAGGGTGGTGGGATTGTGGCTGAGGTAGAAGGGCACCGGGTTGCAGTTGGTAATGTGGCTCTAATGAAACAAGAAAATATCTATTTAGATGAAAAGGCCTTGGCAGATATTATTAGATTCGAGAAAAATGGGAACTCACTTGTTCTCACATCCGTTGATGGAGACCTAAAGGCCTTAATGGGTATTCGTGACCAAATTCGCCCAGGTGTAAAAAATGACCTTCAAAAGCTTAGAAAATTAGGTGTTAAGAACCTAGTCGTTTTATCAGGTGATAACCAGGGAACAGTTGACCTAGTAGCACGTGAACTAGGGCTCACTGAGGCACATGGGCATATGTTGCCAGAAAACAAAGCAGCCTATATTCAAAAACTGAAAGCTAAGGGGCAGATTGTTGCATTTGTTGGAGATGGAGTAAATGATAGTCCATCACTAGCCCTAGCGCAAATTGGTATTGCAATGGGAAGTGGCACAGATGTAGCCATTGAAACATCAGATGTTGTTTTAATGAACTCAGACTTTAGTCGTCTGCCTCATGCACTAGGTTTAACAAAAGCAACTGCAAATAATATGTATCAAAATATTGTTATTGCAGTAGGTGTTGTCTTATTTCTGCTTGCAAGTGTATTCTTTAGCAAGTGGATGAATATGTCAATTGGTATGTTGTTACATGAAGCAAGTATACTGGTGGTTATTTTAAACGGTATGAGACTTCTGCGCTATAAATTAAAATAATAATAAAATTAAAATCAAATAAAAGGAGAGAATAAAATGCAAAAAGCAACGATTCAATTAGAAACATTAACCTGTCCGTCATGTGTACAAAAGGTTGAAAGTGCGGTTAAAAACCTAAAGGGTGTAGATAACGAAAGTGTTAGAGTACTCTTTAACTCAAGCAAGGTAAAACTTGATTTTGATGCTGAGCAAGTGTCAATTGAAGCTATTGAAAAGGCTATTATCGCAGTAGGATATGAGGTTAAGAAGGCGCAGGTTAAATCTAAATAAGACATAAAAGCATTCAAAGGGTCCGGCACAATTTAGTGCTGGGCCCTTTGTTTGTTCGCCTAAAGTAACGTCTTCTTGCCACGGGATTGATGGGATTTATATCTTAAAATAGATATATGATAGCTAATCTTTCAATTTCATGAAGAATTAGTATATAATAGGTTTATTAAGATAACATAATTACATAAATAGACTTAAAGGAGACCATATGAGAATTTTATTAACCAACGATGATGGTGTAATGGCAGAAGGAATTAGAACTTTGGCCAAAGCACTTCAAAAAAAGCATGAGGTAATAATAGTAGCGCCAGAAAAAGAAATGTCAGCTCAAAGTCATTCTATTACACTTTTTAAGCCTTTAGTTATTAAGAAAATAGAGCTTGAAGGAATAGAGGGAGAAGTATATAGTGTTGCAGGTACGCCGGCAGACTGTGTTAGGGCGGGGATAGAAGTACTAGTGGAAGAACCTATAGATTTTGTCTGCTCAGGCATCAATATAGGGCTAAATGCAGGAATGGATGTTTTGTACTCAGGGACGGTTTCGGCAGCTATTGAAGCGAGTATATATAACCTTCCCTCTATGGCTATTTCGACAGAATATGTTGCAGCCAAAGTAAATTTTTCTGTTGCTGCAAAACATGCAGTGGATATCCTAGAGCGGTCAATTCAACACCTTATTGGCAGTAATATGGTGTTGAATGTAAATGTTCCTTATACAGAAAAAGATGTGAAAGGAATTGAAGTGTGCAGAGTAGGAGATGTTATCAATGACTACTATATAATTGGTGAAAATGGGGACGGAGAGAGGTACATGCAAACAGATAGTAGGCGGGATATTGAATTTACCAAAGACACAGATCGCTACTTTCTAAGAGAAGGCTATGTAACTGTGACCCCACTTCACTATGACCTGACAAACTTTAAGACTTTAGAGGCGGTAAAAGAGTGGCTAGGTAAGTAGAAAATCAGAAGATGGGTGGGTGCTTGGCCTGTAGGGGAATACGTATAAATACATAGGGAGGGCAAAATGAGAAGATCATCAAATGATAAAGGGTTTTGGGTGTTAATTTTGGTTTTACTTGCAGGATTGACTGTTGGGGGATTTATTGGGTCTTTATGTAAAGACGTGCCATATTTAGGCTGGCTAGATTATGGGCAAACCTTTGGTCTTGAAGAACCAATAAAGTTGGATTTAGGGCTATTATGGCTAAGCATACAATTGATTGTTAAGTTTACCATTAGTGGTATTATAGGAATGGTGCTGTCTGTCATCGTATATAGGAAATTTTAGGTAAAAGGATGGGTATGTTGTGAGAAGAATTATATTAGCATCAGGGTCCCCTAGGAGAAAAGAGTTACTAGACCAAATGGGGGTAGATCACGAGATAATTGTTAGTGAGGTAGATGAAGATGGCTTAGATCATTTGGCTCCGTCTGAGCTTGTACAGGTACTTGCGAGCCTAAAAGCAAAGGCTGTGGCTAAGAATTTGCCAGATAGTCAAAAAGATGGGCTTGTTATAGGAGCAGATACTATTGTCGTTTTGGAAGGACAGATTTTAGGTAAACCTAAAGATGGCTTAGATGCTGAAATAATGCTTGGTCTACTGTCTGGAAAAATGCATAAGGTATATACTGGTGTGTCGGTTGTTGATACAAAAAATAACACAGAAGAAGTCTTTGTTCAAGCCAGTACGATTTATATGAAAGAGATGAGTCAAGACGAAATAACGGCGTATATCCTCACAAAAGAGCCCTTTGATAAAGCTGGAAGTTATGGTATTCAGGGAAGAGGTGGGGTCTTTGTTGAAAAGATAGAAGGCGATTATTTTTCTGTCATGGGCCTGCCGATTGCAAAGTTATATGACTGCTTAAAAAAATATAGGTAAGGAATTAATAGGCCTTTATACGCATAGTAAATTGAGGATATGGAAATAGTACATATAGTACGCATTTTCATATCCTCAATTATTGTCATAAAAACAATATAGATTCTTTTTATATTGCCGTTACAATACTGATTTTTTGGCAATAATCATAAGTGTATATTGTTAGGAGGTATATTAAGATGCAGATTAATAAAATGCACGTTTGGGAAAGACCTATGGAAAAAATGCAATTGCAAGGCAAAGAGGCCTTAACGGATGCAGAACTGTTTGCCATTATTTTTAGATCGGGTACAAGGACCACTAATGCTGTGGGCTTAGCAGAGCAAATGCTAAGGCGGAATCTTAACAGATCCCCTTTGGTTAGTCTGTATCAAGATTCTTTACTAGAATTACAAGAAATTCCTGGGATTGGACAGGTAAAAGCGGCTCAGGTACATGCAGTCCTAGAATTATCCAAAAGAATCTCAAAGCAAAGGCATTCTGAAGATATCAAAATTACAAGTGCCAATGCAGTTGCCAATCTTTATATGGAAGACCTTCGTCATCTCAAACAAGAATGCTTTAAAGTAATTTATCTAGATACAAAGAACAAAATAATAAATGACGAAAATATTTCTATTGGATCACTAAACGCTTCAATTGTACATCCACGAGAGGTTTTCAAAAACGCTGTTAAGAAGTCTGCCAATAGTATTATTATTATGCATAACCATCCCTCAGGAGATCCAGCCCCTAGCAGGGAAGATATTGATATTACAAGGCGAATAAGAAAATCAGGTGAACTTTTGGGAATTACCCTTTTGGACCACATTATAATAGGTGATCACAAGTATATTAGTTTCAAAGAAGAGAAATTGTTATAATAAAGTCGATATACAAGATTATTTATGCTTATAATAACATTTTGTGTTGAAAAGTAACCCGAAAAAAGTTATGATGTTACTAGTAATATAAGATTTTTATGTAAAGACGATAAAATAATTAGAATTGATAAATTTACAAACAACAAATTATTTTAAAGATAGAATGATTTGGTGTTTAACAGGAGGATATATTATGTTTTTTGGTAAAGATATGGGAATTGATTTAGG
>CAZLPH010000009.1:0-27427 GCA_964561345.1 uncultured Candidatus Epulonipiscium sp. | reverse complement strand
TCTTTTCTCCGTACCAATGCATAAAGCACCACATTGAAACCGGGGGGAGGGAAAACAAATGTCAGAAGTAAGAATCAAAGACAATGAATCTTTAGAGAATGCTCTTCGCCGTTTTAAGAAGAATTGTGCCAAGGCGGGTATCATGCAAGAAGTTCGTAAAAGAGAGCATTACGAAAAGCCAAGTGTTAAGCGTAAGCTAAAATCAGAGGCTGCTCGTAAAAATAATAAAAAATTCTAAGCTATTCATGACATGAATGATAATAGTGAGAAAAGATGCGCTAAGTAAGATGCAATTCAAGTAATTTGAATAAGAATTTTCAAGAAAGAAGATGATTTTTAATACAATTATATAAGTATGAGCTGCAGATACTAAGGCGTATCTACGTAAAAAATAGCATTCATGAAAAAACCCTAAGGCAATATTTTGCTTTAGGGTTTTTTGACGTCTTAAAACACAATTTCTTGCATACAATAAAATGTGGAGGGAGTGAACAGACATGCCTAAAAAACCTAAAAAAAATAAGAAGAAAATAGATTTAAGATATAGGAAAGAGCAGCTTATTAGGAGTCTGGATCTTCCAGAAGAAGTAATTCTTAATGTTCCAACTGCTAATGTATATGGGAACAAAAAAATGGAAATATACAATTTTAAGGGATTAATTGAATACACACTAGAAAGGGTTAGAATCAATACATCTGTAGGTGTTTTAATTGTAGAAGGAAAAAACTTAGAAATCAAGGTTATGACAACAGAAGAACTACATATAATGGGAAATATTATGCAAATTTCATACGTGGTTTAGAAGAAAAAAAGGGAAATTAGCCCTAAAGGGGGAAGTGTTTTTGCTTATATCAATATGGAATTATTTACGTGGCTATGTTATGATAGAAGTAGCAGGATTTTCAGTAGAAAGATTTTTAAATCTAGCAGTGCATAGAGATATTTATATCTGGGATGTTGAAAGACAGGGTGCTAAACTTAGGATGAAAGTAGGTGCCCAAGGATATAAAATGCTAAAACCATGTGCTAGAAAAACAGGATGCCGTATGACAATAAAAAAGAAAATAGGGTTTCCCTTTATTAAACATAGGTATAGAAGAAGGCAAATGATACCAATAGGAATTTTAATTTTTATCACCCTTATATATGCCATGTCTTCTTTTGTATGGTTAGTAGAAATTGAAGGCAATGAGAAAGTTAATTCTCAAGAAATAGTTGAAAAACTTTTTGAAAATGATTACAAAGTTGGCGGCTTGAAATACAAAATGGATTTGAGGCTAGCAGAAGAAATTTTAATGCGTCATTTTCCAGATATTCTTTGGACTGGAATTTCCTTTGAAGGAACCAAACTTATTGTTGATATTACAGAGGCGGTCTCAGAACCGAAACTAGTGGACTATAGCAGCCCGGCAGATATTATTGCTAACTCTGATGCCTTGATACTTGAGATTATAACCCGTAAAGGAACACCACAGGTTAAGCAAGGGGATACGGTTCAAAAGGGAGATGTGTTAGTCAGTGGTAAAATTCCCCTTAGTGAGGGGTGGGAAGAGGCAGAGCCGCAGGTAGCTTATACCCGTGCATCAGCAGATATTATAGCAAAAACCCACTATGCTTTCCAAACCCAAATACCGCTAAAAAAGATAGAAAAAAACTATACAGGAATTGTAAAAAAGAAATATGGCCTTAGGATAATTGATAAAACAATAAGCTTATACAATCCGAGTATTAACTTTAAAGACTTTGATCACGTTGTTAACAGTAAGCAGTTACAGCTAACATCTAAGTTTCCACTTCCTTTTTATATAATGTGGGAAGAATATATAGAGTATATATCAACAGCTAAAATAATATCAGATGAAGTTGCGCAAGATACTATTACGGTCATGCTTCATGATTTGTTAACACAAGAAATTCATGAAAAAGGACAAATATTGAAACAAGAAACAAAATTTGCTAAAAAGGATGGTATAATGTTTGGAAGACTTCAGGCTATTGTAAAAGAGGAGCTGGGAAAAGAATCAAAAGTTCAAATAGAACCAGTAGATGATGGGAGGACACAAGCAAGTGACAAAGAATCAACAGAGCATTAATATCCCAACCAAGCACATTGCCAATATATTTGGGCAGTTTGATGCCAATATGACAAAAATAGAAAAAGCATTTGATATACAAGTTGTAGCAAGAGGCAACCAAGTAAAGGTATTAGGTGATGAAAAAGCGATTAAACAGGCTAGCAAAGTCATTTCAGAGCTTATTAAAATAGCGGAAAAAAATGAAAGCATTACGGCTCAAAATGTGGATTATATGATTAGTTTAGTAAATCATGGCGCTGAAAGTCAATATGAAAAAGTTAACAATGACTTTATTTGTCTAAATAATGCGGGTAAATCTATAAAATCTAGAACAATAGGTCAAAAGCAATACGTGGATCAAATAAGGAAAAATACCATTGTTTTCGGTATTGGACCTGCAGGTACGGGCAAGACATATCTAGCCATGGCTATGGCCATTACAGCGTTTAAAAAGAATGAAGTAAAGAGAATTATTTTAACAAGGCCTGCCATTGAGGCGGGGGAGAAACTAGGTTTTTTACCTGGTGATCTTCAGAGTAAAGTTGATCCTTATCTAAGGCCACTATATGATGCCTTATTTGAAATTATGGGGCCAGAAGCTTTTGAAAAGAATCTTGAAAGGGGTCTTATTGAGGTGGCGCCTTTAGCTTATATGAGAGGGCGTACCTTAGACAATGCTTTTATTGTTCTTGACGAAGCTCAAAATACAACGCCTCAGCAAATGAAAATGTTTTTGACCCGTATTGGAATGGGATCTAAGGCAGTCATAACTGGGGATATAACACAAATTGACTTAGCGCCTAACGAACAATCAGGCTTAATAGAAGCAGGGGATGTTTTGAATGAGATAGAGGGGATTGGATTTACCTATTTAACAAGGCAAGATGTGGTTAGGCACCCACTTGTGCAAAAAATTATAGATGCATATGAGGAAAAAGAGCACAGCCACTAAACACCTAACCGCTTTAGGATTCCTAGAGCGGAGTTTTGCATTTAAGGGGGAAATACAAATGAGAAAAAATAGAAGGCTAACCTTGTTACTCTTACTTGGTTCGGTTCTTGTAACGTTTGCTATGATTGTTACAGGGAGACTTGTTCAGGATACTTATAATGTTGAAGTGGGACAAGTTGCACCTAAAACAGAATACGCGCCTAGAGAGATAAAGAATAAAGTGGCAACAGAGGAAAAGAAAGAACAAATAGAAAATTCCTTAGAATCGCAGTATGTCGTAGATCCTGTCGTAGAAGAAGAAGTGAAAACATCAGTAGAACTTCTTTTTAATGATGCTCAGTCAGTGAAAAAAAATGAGCTTACTCAGTATGAGTATGATTCTATGGAAGTAGTTGAATCCACAGAAATAATTGACCCTGTAGAGGTCTTGAAAGACAAATCCACCATTCCCCTCTATACGGAACAATATGAGATGTTATTAAGCTTTTCTAATAAAGAGAGAGATGATTTACAAGCTAAGATATTGGATGTTGTAGGTGTTATATATGAATACGGTATAGCGGGGGAAGTAGAAAATAAAACAATCATTAAAATAGATGACTTGTTTAAGAAAACAGAATTAAGTTTAGCTCAAATAAAACTAGGGCAAGAAATAGTGACCACTGTTATACGTCCTAATATGGTAGTTGACATTAAAGCAACAGAGGCCTTAGTTAAAGAAACTGTTGAAAAAGTAGAGCCAGTAATGGTGTTAGCAGGTGAGAAAATCATCGAACAAGGGACCATCATTACAGAAGAAACGTATGAACTTTTAAAAGAAGCAGGCTATATGAAAGAAGAGGTATCAGGTAGCCTTAAGAGATATACAGGTGTTGGGATTATAGTATTATTATTAGCGGGAATGTTTTTTGTTTATATGTTAAAGAAAAAAAGTGTTATTATCTTAAATAGTAAAGAAAAAACATTAATGTTTGTCTTATATACAATAGGCATTCTAACTGTAAGGGTTGCAGGGGCTACTTCTTTTGTTTATATCCCCATGACTATTATTCCTATGTTAGTGGCTATTTTAATCAGTACGGATATTGCCATTATTCTTAATTTGATATTGGTCGTTATAGGAAGCCTGGTTTACAAAGGTGATCTATCTTATGTGTTGTATTTTACAGTTACAGGACTCATTGGTGCCCTAAGTGTGGCAAATATAAAGGAAAGAAGCAAAACCTTATCAATTGCGGCCTACATGGGCATTATGAATGCTCTAGTTATTACGGGTATTCGCTTGTCTATGCAAGGGGCTGTGGGGGTAGACCTATTTATAGAAGCAGGCATGGCTTTTTTAATAGGCATTTTAATGCTAGTCTTTGTTGTTGGAAGTTTACCGTTTTGGGAAATAGCCTTTGATATCATTACACCTATCAAATTATTGGAACTGACTAACCCAGATCAAGAACTCCTAAAAAGACTATTATTAGAGGCCACAGGAACATACCACCATAGTTTACTCGTGGCTAATTTGGCTGAAACAGCAGCCAATGAAATTGGTGCTAACTCACTACTTGCTAGGGTTGGGGGGTATTACCATGATATTGGTAAACTTGGCTATGTGAATTACTATAAAGAAAATCAGATAGGGCAAAATCCACATGACGAATTGGAACCAGCCCTAAGTGCTCAAATTATTACCAGTCATGTTACTAGGGGGGTAGAGCTAGCCGATCAGTATAAGCTTCCCAAGTGCATAAAGGATATTATAGCTCAACACCACGGCACAACCCTGGCCCAGTATTTCTATGTTGAAGCAACTAATGCGAGTAATGGTAAAAAAGTAAACAAAGAAGATTATCAGTATAAGGGACCTAAACCGCAGACAAAAGAGGCGGCAATTGTTATGCTTGCAGATGTGGTAGAAGCAACAACCCGTTCTATGATGCCGCTCAAAAACAAAGATGACAACATAGAACAAATCGTTAAAAGAATGGTAAAAGCGAAATTACAAGATGGTCAGTTAGATGAAAGTGATCTAATGCTTAAAGATGTCGATAAAATTATCGGTGCCTTTAATAGACTGTTAGTTGGTATGTACCATGAGCGAATCGAGTACCCAATACAAAAAGAGGTGTAAACTATGACAGTATTAATTGATGATATAAATGAATGGTTAAAAAACAATCCAGGCCGGTTAAAAGTAATAGAAGATGTCATAAAAGTTTCTTTAGAAGAAGAGCAGTTTTCAACGGAAGTGGAGGTCAGTGTAACTTTAACAGATGATGAGGAAATAAAGCAAATTAATGCCCAGCATCGTAACATTGATGAAGTGACAGATGTGATTTCTTTTCCCCAAATAGACTGGGAAAGTGAGGCAGGTAACCATTTGGACTTAACTTGTGAAGACCTTATATTGGGGGACATTGTGATTTCGGTGGACAGGCTTATCTTACAGGCAGAAGAATACGGCCACTCACTAGAGAGAGAACTAGGTTTTTTAATTGCTCATAGTATGTTTCATTTGTTAGGGTATGATCACATGGAAAGAGCCCAGGAACAGATAATGATAGCTAAACAGGAAAAAGTACTGGGAAAGCTGGGGCTGGTCAGATGAATTTTAAAAACCAAAGTTTTAGCCAAAGTATGTCCAATGCCCTAAGGGGTATTAGGGTCTCCATAGGCTCAGAAAGAAATATAAAAATGCAGTTAATGATAATGTTGCTTTTAATGATTCTAGGATTTATTTTGAAGTTTTCCATTATGGACTGGAGCATTATTATTTTAACCAGTGTAGTAGTTCTGGCAGTGGAGATGATTAATACAGCAATTGAGTTTACCATTGACATGGTTTGCCAAGGGAAATATCATCCCTTAGCAAAAGATGCAAAAGATATTGCTGCTGGAGCAGTTTTAATGATTTCTATAGGGGCGGTTATTATAGGCGCTATTATAATACTTCCTAAAATAATTAATCTAATTAAATGAATTAATGTTATAATGAAAGGGGAATTTAAATGGACTACTTGAATTTAATTAAAGAAGCTAAACTTGCCATGGAGCAATCATATTCACCCTACTCGAATTTTGCAGTTGGCGCAGCCTTGTTAGGAGCAGATGGCACCATATATAGAGGATGCAATATTGAGAATGCTGCTTATGGGGCAACTAACTGTGCGGAAAGAACAGCTTTATTTAGTGCCGTAGCTGCCGGTGCAAGAGAATTTCAAGCCATAGCTGTGGTTAGTAGTTCAGGGGACTTTACCTACCCATGTGGGATATGTAGGCAGGTAATAGCTGAGCTTATGCCTAAGGGAACACTTATATTTTCAAATGACAATAATGACTATAAAGTATTTACCGTAGATGAAATTTTGCCACACTCATTCACAGGAAAAGATCTTAAATAAGAACAATCAGGAGGAAGACATATTGGAAAAACAATACAAGTCTGGATTTGTTACATTAATTGGGAAGCCTAATGCAGGCAAATCTACATTAATGAATTATATGATAGGACAAAAAATTGCTATTACATCAAATAAACCACAAACAACAAGAAATCGTATCCAAAGTATTTTAACAGAAAAGGATTTTCAAGCGGTTTTTATTGATACGCCTGGTATCCACAAGCCACAAAACAAGCTAGGTGAAATAATGGTTAAAACAGCAAACAGCACACTAGGGGGCGTAGATTTAGTTCTGTTCTTAGTTGAACCTGGTAATAACGTTGGGGCTGGAGATAGGCAAATAATAGAGACATTAAAACATATTTCAACGCCTACTATATTGGTTATTAACAAAATTGATTCAATCTCAAAAGAAGAGGTTGCAAAAGTAATTGATATGTATAAGGACCTTCATACATTTGATGAGATTATTCCTGTTTCAGCTTTTGAAGCAACGAATATAGACCGTCTAATGGAGCTTATAAAAGAAAGATTACCAGAAGGACCCAAGTACTTCCCGGATGATATGATCACAGATCAGCCAGAGCGTCAACTTGTGGCAGAGCTTATTCGTGAAAAAGCCCTGCATTTACTTCAACAAGAAATACCCCATGGTATTGCAGTTGAAATTGACACCATGAAAAAACGTGAAAATTCACATATGATTGATATCGATGCAACCATTGTTTGTGAGAGAGATTCACACAAAGGAATTATTATTGGTAAACAAGGTTCCATGCTAAAAGATATTGGCACTAAATCAAGATTTGAAATTGAACGGTTACTAGGTTCCAAGGTTTATTTGCAACTTTGGGTTAAGGTTAAGAAAAATTGGAGAGATAGCGAGTATTTATTAAAAAACTTTGGTTTTAATGCCAGAGATATGGATTAAATGGAATATTTTTAGTAGGATAATCAAGAGCTTTTTGCACAATCTAATAGTATAACAAACTGTTAGGGGGTTATTGAAATGTATGTAAAACAATTTTGGAAGTGTTTTGAAGAAACTGGTAATGTGGAAACGTATCTAGATTTGAAAGAATATGAAAAGTTGTATATGGAACATACAAATTCAGAACAAACAAAATCATATGAGGAAGCAAATCAAAACAACTTAGATGGGATGAGCTAATTGTGAAAATAATTAAAACAAAAGGTATTGTTATGAAAGAATATACCATTGGAGAAAGTGATAAGTTTATTGGTATATTTACTAAATCTAACGGAAAGCTTATGGTGAATGCTCCCTATGCTAAAAAACATAATCGGGGGCTTTCAAGTAAAACCGAAGTGTTCGTCTATGGTGAGTTTATGTTGCAAGAAAACAAAGGCGGCTATAAACTGCTTCAAGCAGATATTATAGAATCTTTTCATGACCTACGTAATGATTTACTTCGCTTATCATATGGCGCATATGTATTAGAATTTATTGATGTAACCCTTGAAGAAAACTTATCTTCACCAGATGTTTTAAGATTAGCTGTTAGGGCACTTCAAGCTATGTGTAAAGACGAAATAAAACTTAGCCTTATAAGGCACATATTTGAACTTAAACATATGTGTCTTTTAGGTTTTATGCCTAATTTATTTAATTGCACGAGTTGTAATATATCTCACATGGAAGCAGAAATCCTACACTTCGACATAAGTCAGGGGGGGATTGTATGTTCAGATTGCCATATGCCAAGCCAATACTGCCTAAATATATCACAAGGCACCTTGTATTGCATGCAGTATGTTGTGTCTGTACATATTGATGATTTGTTTACATTTAAAGTTTCAGATGAGATATTAAATACCTACAACAAAATAATGTCAAAATACATATCTTACTATATTGACAAAAGGTTTAAAACATTACAGTTTATTGAAGATATTGAAGTCATATAAGGAATTGCAAATTTATATTATAAAATAGAGGTGTAATTGTGGGAAAAAAGGTGTTGCTTGTAGATGGCCATAGTATTGCCAACAGGGCATTTTATGGATTACCATTGCTAACAAATAAAGATGGGGCCTATACCAATGCGGTATATGGCTTTATCAATATGCTTATTAGTACAATTGAAGATGAAAAGCCAGATTATCTAGGGATTGCATTTGATCTTAATTTGCCGACTTTTAGGCATGATAAATTTCCAGATTATAAGGGAACTAGGAAGGGGATGCCCCAAGAGCTAAGACCACAAATACCGCTTCTTAAAAGTGTATTAGATACAATGGGTATTTGCCGGTTTGAGGCAGCAGGTTATGAAGCAGATGATATTTTAGGAACATTAGCAAAAAAGTTAGAAAAGGACGGCTTCGAGCCAACTATTTTATCAGGAGATCGTGACCTATTACAAATAGCCACAGATAAAATAAAAATTAGAATTCCCAAAACAAAAAAGGGCGGGACAGAAATTGAAGAATACTATGCTGCTGATGTAATGGAAAAATACGGTGTAACACCCATAGAGTTTATCGACGTTAAAGGCTTAATGGGAGACCCATCAGATAACATTCCTGGTGTTCCAGGTGTAGGAGAGAAAACAGCTCTGAAACTTATTAAAGAGTATAAAACAATGGAAAACCTCCTGGGAAGTATTGCGAGCATTAAGCAAAAGAAGCTTTCTGAAAACCTAGCAACCTATAAACAGCAAGCCATTGATAGTAAGATGCTTGTAACTATTATGACTGATATGGATATTCAGATAGAACCCAAAATGCTAAAATATAGTTTGGTTTTATCACCAGAAAGTGTTGCCATATTTCAGGAACTAGAATTCAAAAACCTCTTAAATCGCTTAGCGTACCAAGATGATGTTTATGAAAATGATGAAAATATAAACAGTGATGTTGACTATGAATTAATAAGCAGTGAGGCAGCCTTAGAATCTCTTGTAATAGAGTTAAGGTCTGTCCGAAAATTAGCCTACCTTTGTGTTGTAGAGGATGGGGCCTTATGTGGCATAGGTATTTCCTATGCAGAAGGAAAAAGCTACTGGATTGAGTCAGGGGCAGACTTTCATATAACAAGGCTTATTGAAATGCTAAAACCTATTCTAGAAAATACAGAGATTAAGAAAATTGGACATAATTTAAAAGATGATATGCATACACTTATACAGTATGGGGCCAGGCTTAAAGGGACTGAGTTTGACACTTTAATTGCAGCCTATGTATTAAATCCAACCAATAGTACTTACGAAATAGATGAGCTTGGTCATATGTTTGTTGGGGAAACCCATGAAAGTGAAGAATCTTTACTAGGCAAAGGCAAAAAGAAAAAGTCAGTGATGGATTTAGAAGCAGATAAAAGAACATCTTGGCTTGGTGCAAGGGTTAATATTATTTTTAGGGCCCATATAGAACTTGGAAAACAGCTAAAAGACTTTAACCAAGAAGACTTATTTTATGATATTGAAATGCCACTGGTCAAGGTGCTTTTTGATATGGAACAAGCGGGGATAAAAATAGAAGAAAAAGAACTAGAAGAATACGGTAAGATGATATCAGGAAAAATTGAGATCATAACGAAGGAAATATATGATTTTGCCGGGGAAGAGTTTAACATTAACTCCCCTAAGCAGTTGGGTGTTATATTATTTGAAAAACTAGAGATACCACCACTTAAAAAAACAAAAACAGGCTACTCAACCTCTGCAGATGTCTTAGAGAAGTTAGAAAAGGAATATCCCGTTGTAGGAAGGGTCTTGGAGTATAGGCATCTTAGTAAATTAAAATCTACCTATGTAGATGGATTATTTGCAGTGATTAATAAAGAAACAGGTAAAATACACTCCACATTTAATCAAACCATTACAGCTACAGGGCGTATTAGTTCCACAGAGCCTAACCTTCAAAATATACCAATCAAGCTAGAGATTGGCCGTAAGATTCGCAAGGTTTTTGTTCCTAGCAATGATGATTATATCTTTGTAGATGCGGACTACTCCCAAATTGAACTTAGAGTTTTAGCCCATATTTCAGAAGACCCCACATTGATTCATGCCTTTAACCATAAGCAAGATATTCATAGGCTTACAGCTTCTCAGGTGTTTAATATACCCTTTGATGAGGTCACCAGTGATCAAAGAAATAATGCAAAAGCAGTAAACTTTGGAATCGTTTATGGTATAAGTGCTTTTAGCTTATCTGATGATTTAAAAATATCTCAAAAAGAAGCTCAAACATATATTAAGGGGTATTTTGAAAAATATCCAAAAGTTAAGGAGTACTTGGATAATATCGTTATTTCAGCAAAAGAAAAAGGCTATGTGGAAACACTCTTTCAAAGAAGAAGAGCTATTCCAGAAATAAATGCAAGTAACTTTAATGTTAGGAGCTTTGGCGAGCGTATTGCTATGAATACGCCTATTCAAGGAACGGCTGCAGACATTATAAAAATAGCTATGATTAAAGTTGATACAATTTTAAAAGAAAATAAAATGCGTTCTAGGCTTATTTTAACTGTTCATGATGAGATTCTAATAGAAGCGCATAAAGAAGAACTAGAGGAAGTAAAGAAAATTCTTAAATATGAAATGGAAAATGCAGCTAAACTTAGTGTCCCAATTGATGTGGATTTAGATACAGGTAGCACTTGGTATGATATGCAATAAAGGGGAATGATAGATGAAAATAATAGGCATTGTTGGAGGGATGGGGTCAGGTAAGAGCACTGTTGTACATTTATTAAGCCAACTAGCAAACACTTATATTATTAGTGCGGATCATATTGGGCATTCTATCCTTAAAAAAGGAAACCCTGGCTATATCCCAACCCTAGAAACCTTTGGAGGAAGGATTCTAGGAGACGACGGCGAAATAAACCGTGGGGTGCTTGGGACCATCGTATTCTCAGATCCAGGAGCGTTACAAAAACTAAATAAAATATCACATCCACTTATCTATAAACAGGTAAAAGAGGAGATCAGACTAGCCCAAGAAAAAAAGACCTATGATTATATTATTGTAGATGCAGCCTTATTAATAGAGATAAACCTTATTGAGCTAGTAGACCAGATATGGGGTGTATACGTGCCTTTAGAGACTCAGGTCCAACGTATTATGCTTAGAAACAACCTATCTGAAGAAGAAGCCCTAAAGCGAATTTCCACCCAATTGCCATGGATAGAACTTAAAAGATATGTCCATGTAGAGATTGACAATGGAAGTACAATAGATTTATTAAAAAAAAAATTAAAGGGGATTATAAAAGGTGAATAAGTCTAGGGGAAAACTTAAAAAAGTTGTGATTAGATTTTTTTTATTATGCATTTTATGTGTTATAATACGTTATATTGTTTTGCCAACACTTATATTTCCAATGACATATAAATCCCAGGTTTATGAAAGTGCAAGACACTACGATATTGACCCATTGCTCATTTTTTCTATAATTAAAGCGGAAAGTAAGTTTAATCCTAGTGCCATATCTAATAGGGGGGCAAAGGGATTGATGCAGATTATGGATCAAACAGGCCAGTGGGCAGCCACAGAGCTAAAGCTGTCTGGCTTTACAACAGATCAACTATTTGACCCTAAAACAAATATTGAACTTGGCTCTTGGTATGTAGCAAAACTACTAAAACAATATGATGGTGATATATCAACACTTTTAGCAGCTTATAATGCAGGAACGGGTAATGTTTATAAATGGAGAAATAACACAGAGTATAGTTTAGATGGTGTTACCTTAGATTACATACCATTTTTAGAGACACGAGATTATGTGCAGAAAGTTAATCGAAATCTTAAATTTTACAGATTTTTATACTAAGGAGGTACAATGTAATGACAAGAAAATCCCTAGGGATTACAATCCTTATTTGTCTAAGTGTTTTTGTTTGGACAGGGTGTGACAAAATAGGCTTTAATCCGGATATTCCTCAAGCTGAAGACCTTCCTCTAGCACCTGAGCCAAATAAGGTGCCAGAAAAAGTCCAACATGATGGCACGCTTAAAATAGCAATTCGAAATCCAAAAACATTAAATCCAATTCTAAATATGGATAAAACAGTAGATCAAACGTTAAAATTAATCTTTGATACACTGGTTAACTTTAATGAAGAAGATGAGGTTGTTCCGAATTTAGCAAAATCTTGGCTTATGAGCGGGGAGGGGACAGTCCTAGATATTGAGCTAGACCCTAATATTAAGTGGCATGATGGTATGCCTCTTACAGGTCAAGATGTTATTTTTTCAATAAAAACAATTCAAGAGGCAGCTGAAAGTCCCTATAAGGCAAGTGTAAAGAATATTATTAGCTATACAGCCACAGAGAATAATGGTATACGTATTGTATACAAAGAACCTTTTAGTGGCTACGGACAAACCTTGTATTTCCCAATCATTCCAGCTCACGGTGAGGGCATAGGGACCCATCCCATAGGAACGGGACCTTACATGTTTGACTCAACCATAACCAATAGAGAAATGATCCTTAAACATAATCTGGATTATTTTAAAGGGGCACCTAGTATTGCGGAAATTAAAGTGTTATTTAGTCCGGATGATGAAAGTGATTTATATTCATTTGACCAAGGCCTAATTGACGTGGTTAGTACAGATGTTATAGATTGGGAGAAATATGCCAAAAATAAAAAGAGTAATATTAAAGAATATATGACTTTAAATTATGACTACATTGGTTTGAATTTTAATAAACCAGTGTTGCAAGATATAAAATTGAGACAGGGGCTTTTATATGGGACTAATAGAGAATACTTATTAGAAAAATTTTATTTATACCATGGACAAGTCACAGATACACCAATATCTCCCCAGTCCTGGTTATATGAGTCACAGTCTAATAAATATGACGCCAACGTCCAAATGGCTAAAGAGCTTTTAGGAGACACTGAAGTAACCCTTGAATTATTAGTCAATCAGGATAATGAGCAAAGAATGAATGTTGCAAAGGCTCTTAAAAAGATGTATAAAGACATAGGTGTTACGTTAGAAATTTTAGCAGTGGATGAGACAGTCTTTGTAGAACGCATCCAAAATAGGCAATATGAGTTGTTTCTCGGAGGCTGGGATTTATCAATTATTCCAGATCTATCCTTTGCCTTTCATTCTGCTTATGCTGGAATAGGAACTAATTATGGTGATTTCACCAATGAAAAAATGGATAATTTATTAAAAGAGGCTTTTAGTGCTAAAAACAATCAGCAATTAAAAGATGCCTATTCTAAACTACAACTATACATCTCAGAACAGTTGCCTTATTTAAGTTTACACTTTAGGACATCAGCTCTCATTACCAATGAAAAGATAAAAGGGGAGATTAAGCCACATCACATGAACGTTTATCAAAACATACACGAATGGTATATTGATTAATACCATAAAAAGTTATAATAGGAGTTGATATCTTATGCTAGAGAAAGAAAAAAACAATTTAATTTTCGGCTTAGATATTGGTACCCGTACGATTATAGGAATAGTTGGGTATAGGCAGGAAAAGGATTTTGTTGTGGTGGCTACAAAGGTAATAGAACACGAATCAAGGGCTATGTTAGATGGCCAAATTCACGATATATTAGCAGTGGCTAGAAGTGCCAATAAGGTGAAAAAGAGTTTAGAAGAACAAACGGGAACGGTTCTAAAAGAAGTTGCTATAGCAGCAGCTGGAAGGGTCCTAAAAACAGTTAAAGTTAATGTGTCACAGAAATTCGAAGAATCTCAAGTTATTAATTCATTTATGATTAAGGGATTGGAGCTGCAAGGCATACAAGAAGCCCAAGAACAAATTTCAGATAACCCTGCAAGAGATGAAGAAAATTCATATTTTTATGTGGGTCATTCAGTTGTCAATTACTATTTAAATGACTATGCCATTGCCAATTTAGAAGAACAAAAGGGAAAGTCTATAGCTGGTGATATTTTAGCCACATTTTTACCCAAAGTAGTGGTTGATAGCTTGTATACTGTCATGGACAAGATAGGTCTAACGGTTACCAATATAACCCTAGAGCCTATAGCAGCTATGAACGCTGTTATACCACCTAATCTCAGGCTACTAAATTTGGCCCTGGTAGATATTGGGGCAGGTACGTCTGATATTGCAATAACGAAAGAAGGAAGTGTTAGGGCCTACGGGATGATTCCCCTTGCGGGCGACGCCATAACAGAAAAGCTTGTACATACTTACCTAGTAGATTTTGAAACAGCCGAAAGAATGAAACAGCAATTAGGGAAAGAGACGAGCATAGAATTTGTGGATATTATAGGGATTAGACATGAGATAGCCATAAAGGATATGGAGCTTGTCATAAAAGAAGTCATAGAACATTTAGGGACTGAGATAGCTTCTAAAATCATAGGTCTTAACGGTAACAGTCCCCCTAATGCAGTGTTTTGTGTAGGTGGTGCTAGTCAAACCCCTTACATTACTGAAATACTGGCAAAGCAGTTAGCCTTGCCAGTTGAAAGAGTCTCTATTCGTAGCAGTGAGCATGCAACCATGGTTATAGATGATAAAAAAGAAATAAAAGGGCCAGAGAGTATTACGCCACTGGGTATTTGTTTAACCACCATGGCAAAAAAAGAAAGCGATTTTATTAGCATTAAAGTCAATAACAAACAGGTTGAAGTTCTCCGTACTGAAAAGATGACCATTTCAGATGCGGTTATGGCAGTAGGATTAGACCATAATCAAATCATTAGTATAAGAGGAAAAACCTTAATGTTTAAACTAAATGGAAAGCGCATGAGGATTAAAGGTGAGGTCGGTAGTCAGCCAAGGATTGTTTGTAATAGCAAAGAAGCGACACTTGAAACTCGTATTTCAGAAGGTGACCTGCTAAAGATATACCCAGCTCAAAATGGTGAGGATGGACAAGTTAACATGATAGACTTAATTCACCAAGTTGGCCTAGCCCAGGAAGAAGCCATTATTAGGGTTAATAATAAGCTAGTGAACCATGAGTATAAGATTAACAATGGTGATGAGATAGTCATTGCAAACAAACTAAATGAAGACCAAGAAGTAGAACTAGAAAAAGATGATTTAGAGGCTGTAGAAGAAGTAGCCAAGGAGAAAGTCCAAGACAAAATTTATGAAAAGACCATCTATCTTACGGTAAATGACGATGTTATATCTGTCCCATATCAAAAGAATCTAATTTTTGTAAAGATCTTTGACTATATAGATTTCGATTTATCTAGCCCCAAGGGAAATATAGTGTTAAAATTAAATGGCCAACGAGCAGCGTACACAGATCTTCTAAAAGATGGTGACCAAATAAAGATTTATTGGAATTAAAAAAACATACAAAAAGTGAGGGTTTTATTATGAGAGGTATTATTACAGTAGTAGGAAAAGATAAGGTAGGAATTATTGCAAGGGTTTGTACATTATTATGTGAAAAAAATATAAACATTTTAGATATTTCCCAAACCATTGTCCAAGGTTATTTTAATATGATGATGATTGTAGAACTTAATGATACGGATGAGGAACTAAACAAAACAATCGATTTACTAGATGAACTCGGAAAAGATATAGGGGTAGATATTAAGCTTCAGCACGAGTCAATTTTCAATAGTATGCATCGTATATAATAGCTAAGGAGATAATCATGATTACAAATTTTGAGGTACTTGAAACAAACAAAATGATACAAGAAGCAAATTTAGATATTCGTACGATTACTATGGGGATTAGCTTAATGGATTGTATGGATAGCGATATCGACAAAATGAACCAAAAGATTTATGATAAAATCACGACAAAAGCAAAAGACCTTGTGGAAACAGGGGAAAGAATATCCAAAAAATATGGTATTCCCATTGTCAATAAAAGAATCTCAGTTACACCTATTGCTATTATAGCAGCAGGAACTAAGGCTGATTCATATGTATCTGTTGCTCAAACATTAGACCGAGCAGCTAAGGCAGTAGGGGTTAACTTTATAGGCGGGTTTTCAGCTTTAGTTCAAAAAGGTTGCACGCCATCAGATGATGTCCTAATGAGATCTATTCCAGAAGCACTAGAAGTAACAGAGCGTGTTTGTGCATCTATTAACTTAGGAACAAGTAAGTCAGGAATCAATATGGACGCTGTTAAGGATATAGGCGAAATTATCCTAGAAACAGCTGAAAGAACCAAAGATAGGGAATCAATTGGTTGTGCAAAATTAGTTGTATTTTGTAATGCCCCAGATGATAACCCATTTATGGCCGGAGCATTTCATGGTGTAGGAGAAAGAGATACGGTCATTAACGTGGGGGTAAGTGGACCAGGTGTTGTTAAAAAGGCTTTAGAAAGCGCAAGAGACCAGGACTTTGAGACCCTTTGTGAAACCATTAAGAAGATTGCTTTTAAAATCACTAGAGTTGGGCAAATGGTGGCCAAAGAAGCGGCTGCAAGTTTAGGGGTTCCTTTTGGTATTATTGATTTGTCTCTGGCACCAACACCAGCCATTGGTGATAGTATTGCAGAGATTTTTGAAGAAATGGGGCTTGAGTATGCAGGAGCGCCAGGAACAACAGCAGCTTTGGCCATGCTTAACGACTGTGTTAAAAAAGGTGGGGTTATGGCATCTTCATCAGTTGGTGGCTTAAGCGGCGCATTTATTCCAGTAAGTGAAGACCATGGAATGATAGAAGCAGTTCAAAAAGGCGCTTTGACAATCGAGAAACTAGAAGCTATGACATGTGTTTGTTCTGTTGGACTTGATATGGTTGCCATACCAGGCAGTACGCCGGCCACAACTATTTCAGGCATTATTGCAGACGAGATGGCAATTGGTATGATTAATAACAAAACAACAGCTGTAAGAATCATTCCTGTTATTGGAAAAGAAGTAGGGGATATGGTGGAGTTTGGTGGCCTACTTGGTTATTCACCAATTATGCAAGTAAATCCATTTAGCTGTGAGAAATTTATCAACCGCGGTGGTAGAATTCCGGCACCTATTCATAGTTTTAAAAACTAAAAAGACAATTATTGAGACATAAGGAGTGGTAGAGTGGCAAGCGTACTGGCAAATCTAGAACCCCAGTTAGTATTTGGTTACTTTGAAGCAATCAGTAATATTCCAAGAGAATCAGGTGACGAGAAGGCCATTAGTGATTATATGGTGGCTTTTGCCCAGAAACTTGGACTGGAGGTTATACAAGATGATGTTTATAATATTATTATCAAAAAACCAGCAACCAAAGGGTATGAAGACGCTCCTGTAATCATATTACAAGGACATTTAGATATGGTTTGTGAAAAGGAAGTTGCTTCTGATCATAACTTTAAAAAAGACCCCCTAGACCTATATATCGACGGAGACTTAATTAGGGCAAGAGGCACAACCCTAGGAGCTGACAATGGGGCAGCTATAGCCTACCAAATGGCAGTGCTTGCATCAGACGACCTAGAACATCCAGCCCTTGAGATATTAATGACCATAGACGAAGAGCGGGGCATGACTGGTGTGGCTAATATGCACCCAGAACACTTAGATGGTAAAATCTTAATTAATTTAGATACGGAAGAAGAAGGCGAATTCTATGTGAGCTGTGCTGGAGGCATTAGAACCCAACTAAAGCTAAGTTATAAGTCTCATAAGCCAAATTCTGAGCAAGCATTTTATAACATTACGATTGAGGGCCTGCAAGGTGGTCACTCCGGTGCGGAAATTCACCTAGAACGGGCTAATGCCACAGTGTTAATGGGGCGTCTATTAGCTGGCATTCAAGAAAAGATTGATTTTGATCTTGCATCTATAAAAGGTGGCTCAAAAGATAATGTTATCCCAAGGGAAACTGAGGCGCTTATAGGCATTAATAATAATGATAAAGACCTTGTAGAGGCTATTATCCAAGACTGGAATAAAATATTTGCAACTGAATTTAGGGTTCAAGACCCAAAGATTAATATCTTGATTGAGCCTGTGGCAGTTAATACGGTAGCATATGTTTTACCAAAAGAGATCAAAGAAAAAGCCATTAGCATTCTTCTTCTTCATCCTAACGGTATTGAAGCCATGAGCATGGACATGGAAAATCTTGTTGAAACATCTCTTAATATAGGAATTGTTAAAACGACTTCAGAGAATCTGATCTTCTCTAGTGCTTTAAGAAGTTCTGTTCCAAGTAGAAAAGAATTGTTAGTATCTAAGGTAGAAGCCCTAGCTAAGCTTGTAGGGGCAGAGTTTAGTAAGGTGTCAGATTATCCAGCATGGGTATATGAGCCGGACTCACCTATTCGTGAGCTTGCTACAAGTGTCTATAAGAGGATGTACGGCCTAGCACCAGAAGTTAAAGCAATCCATGCGGGCCTTGAGTGTGGCTTTATTTCCGAGAAATTACCAGGAGTCGATATGATTTCATTTGGCCCTGATATAAGAGGGGCCCATACCCCAGAGGAAAATTTAAGTATTAAGTCTACAAAGAATATATGGGCGTTTTTAATTGAATTATTAAAAAATATTAAATAAGTGAAATAGAAAGCATGCTACTTAGAAAATAAGTAGCATGCTTTTGCTTTATAGTAAATTAGATTAAGTTAACCCTGTGGAAGGATTTTTTACCCCGCTGAATCATTAAGCTATTATCTTTAAAAGACTCAGTTGTAATCATAAGGTCAATGCTTTCAACTTTTATATCATCAACTTTAACCCCGCCTTGTGTAATGAGACGACGGCCTTCTGATCTGGTAGGAATCATCTTAGTGTGTTGAAGAAGTGTTAAGATATCCATACCTTCTCCTATATCAGCAACACTTAGCTCTGTTGTAGGAATCGATCCGGCCTGGGATCCGCCTTCAAAAAGAGCTCTAGTAGCCATAGTAGCCTTTGTGGCTTCTTCTTGGCCGTGCACAATCTTAGTAACTTCAAATGCTAAAACTTCTTTGGCTTTGTTAATGTCAGCCCCTTCTAAAGCCCCTAGTCTGCGAACTTCCGCCATAGGTAAGTAGGTTAATAAGGATAGACATTTTTCAACATCCGCATCAGCGATGTTTCGCCAGTATTGATAGAACTCATAAGGTGATGTTTTCTCAGGATCTAGCCAAACAGCACCCTTTTCAGTTTTACCCATTTTAATGCCGGCACTAGTGGTTAATAATGAGAATGTAAGACCAAAGGCAGTTTCGCCGTGGAGACGACGAACAAGGTCAACGCCGCTAATAATATTAGACCACTGATCGTTACCACCCATTTGAAGTTTACAGTCATATTTTCTGTATAACTCTAAGAAGTCGTAAGACTGCATCAGCATATAGTTAAACTCAAAAAATGATAGGCCGGTTTCTAGGCGTTGTTTAAAACACTCGGCTGCCAACATTCGGTTAACTGAAAAATGCACCCCAACTTCTCTTAGGAAATCGATATAGTTTAAATCAAGTAACCAATCGGCGTTGTTAACAATTCTAGCCTTGCCTTCACCAAATTCCATAAACCTTGAAAGCTGTTTTTTGAAGCAGGCAATATTATGATCAATGGTTTCATTGGTCATCATCTGGCGCATATCAGTTTTACCGCTAGGGTCGCCAATCATGCCAGTTCCGCCTCCAAGGAGGGCGATTGGCCTGTGGCCTGCTCGTTGCATATGTGACATGGCCATAACAGCAACAAAGTGGCCAACATGTAAACTATCAGCAGTAGGGTCAAATCCAATATAAAAAGTTACTTTTTCCTTGGCTAATAATTCTCTTGTTTCTTTTTCGTGAGTAGCTTGTTCAATAAAGCCACGTTCTACTAGTTCGTCATAAACGCTCATAATAATCCTCCTGAAATAATGTTATATTTGAGGGTGCTGATCACGTATGGTGATCTTTTTTGTGTCTAGGCACAAAAAAATGCCCCTCTATCCCTGATAAGGACGAGAAGACTCGTGGTACCACCTTAATTTATAAAATATATGGTATCATATACTTTACCTCTTTCCATGATAACGGATGGATAGCCGCCAAAAAATGGGGACTCAAGAGTTGTAATTCGATATTTTACCCTATATGTGCTCTCACCAACCGCACATTCTCTAAAATAGAAGTAAAAATCTACTAGGTCTCTATCATTGTCATTGTAATTTAGATTATTTTAACATAGCTTTTATTTTTTTTCAAGTAGTATTTAATAAAAAAGAGTTTAAAGCTTGTGAATAACTGGTTTTTCAAGGGATATTCAAGATATATTAGAAATAGGCTTTATATTCGCATACAATAGTAATATACTATATTATAGTTGCAATGCAACATGAAGGAGTTGAGACGATGAAATTTTTAATGAATAAAGGAAAACCTATATTAGGTGCAACCATAGATGGTAATTTTACTAATTTTGCAATATTTTCTAAAAATGCTAGGGCAGTAACAATTCAAATATTTTCTCATACTAATGATACAGAGCCGATTTTTCAATATAATTTAAGTGAGATTCATAATAAAACTGGAAACGTGTGGCATGTGGCAATTAAAGATGTGGGGCACGGTTCTTATTATGGCTGGAAAATGGATGGCCAATATGATATTGCTAGTGGTAACAGGTTTGACCAAGCAAAACTACTTGTGGACCCTTATGGCAAAGCAGTGGCAAAAGGATCTGGGCACTTTAACTACAAATCTGTTGTAGTTGATGATGAGGATTACGACTGGGAAGATGTGGTGAGCCCTAAAATCCCAATGAAAGATACGGTTATATATGAGATGCATGTCAGGTTATTTACACAATCAGCAAGCTCAGGGGTCAAGTTCAAAGGAACCTTTAAGGGAATTCTTGAAAAACTAGACCACTTAAAACAGCTAGGGGTAACAACCCTTGAGCTTTTACCTGTTTATGATTTTAATGTTGATAGCAATACCAATATCAACCCCTTAACAGGCGAACGACTAAAGGATGTATGGGGCTACAACCCAAACAACTTTTTTGCAGTGGCTAAACATTACACAGATGCACAAAATCAGGGTGATGAGGTTGTTGATTTTAAGGACTTTGTAAAGGCTGTGCATAAGGAGGGATTTGAGGTTATATTAGATGTTGTCTATAACCATACAGGAGAGGGAAATGAAAAAGGACCGACCCTTAACTTTAAAGGGATAGATAATCAGATTTATTATATGCTAAGCCCTTATGACCGAAAATACTACGCAAATTATTCAGGTACAGGTAATACCCTCAATACAAATCATCCCGTTGTAAAAAAGTTAATCATTGACAGTTTAACCTATTGGGTGACCCATATGCATGTGGATGGTTTTAGATTTGACTTAGCCTCTATTTTAGGCAGGGATAATAATGGGCAGTGGATGGGGGAATATTCTCTTCTAAGAGACATTGCAAAAGATCCGATTTTAGCCACCACAAAATTAATAGCAGAGAGCTGGGATGCAGGTGGCGGTTACCACTTAGGAGAGATGCCAGCTGGCTTTGCAGAGTGGAATGGCAAATACCGAGATACCATAAGACGCTTTTTAAATGGTGATATTAATATCATTTCAAATCTAGCAACCCGTATTACAGGTAGCCCTGATTTATTTAGAAAAGAAGGAAGAGGGCCCTTAGATAGCATTAACTTCGTAACGGCACATGATGGCTTTACCCTCTGGGATCTTTTTTCTTATAACAGCAAGCATAATATTGCCAATGGTGAAAACAACCGAGATGGGACCAATGATAATATAAGCAGAAATTATGGAGAAGAGGGAGAAACTAGAAATCCAGATATAATTAAAATGAGAAAAAAGCAAGTAAAGAATGCTGTAACGCTTTTAATGATTTCACAAGGGGTTCCTATGATTGTAATGGGTGATGAGTTTTGTAAAACCCAGGGTGGCAATAATAATCCTTACTGCCAAGACAATGATATTAGTTGGATAGATTGGAAACGTAAAGAAGAATTCAAAGATATTTATCATTATTTTTGCCAGATTATTAAGTTTAGAAAAGATCATCCCTTATTAAGACGTGAACATTTTTTATCACAGGATGCTAAAGGAGAAATTACATGGCATGGCGTGGAATCAGATTATCCTGATTGGGCCTACTATTCGCGTACGATAGCCTTTGTCCTTCATGGTCATACTAAAATTGTTAGAGAAGATGTGGATATATATGTTGCTATTAATGGCTACGAAAAATCCCTTACATTTAAATTGCCAGAAGCAGGCAATGGCAAGTGGCATAGGGTTGTAGACACAGGAAAAGATTGGCCTAATGATTTTTTAGATAAGCCGGTTGAAATTGAGGATGGTAAGTACGAAGTAGAGTCCTTTAGTATTGTAATATGTGTTTGTATCTAAGGAGAAAATGACAGGAGGAACGAATAGTGGCAGTGCAAATTTTAACAGATAGTACGAGTTACATTCATAAAGATATTCAAAAAGAATTAGGAATAAAGATTATTTCTTTAAATGTTATTCAAGGCTATACAAGCAGGAAAGAAATAGATATTAATAATGACAGTTTTTATAAAGACCTGGATCAGCAAGAAATTCCATCTTCTTCCCAGCCGTCTGTAGATGAAATGTATCAGATGATGCTGGAGATAGTAGAGGAGGGAAGTGAGCTGGTCTGCGTGTTTTTATCATCAAAAATGAGTGGAACCTATGCTAGTAGCCATCTTGTTAAAGAGATGGTTATAGAAAAACACCCAGATGCAAAAATAGAAATTGTGGACTCAGAGTCTAATAGTATGCAGTTAGGCTATGCTGCTATTGTTGCGGCAAGACTTGCAATGGAAGGTGCAACAATAGAAAAAGTTAAGCAAGCAGCTGAGGAAGTAATTAAAAGAAGTCGCTTTGTTTTTTTACCAGACAACCTTGAGTACCTAATAAAAGGTGGCCGAATTGGTGGGGCTAGTGGGCTGATTGGTAACTTACTAAAGATTATTCCAGTATTGACCGTGGAAAATGGTGAAACCACAGTTCTTAAAAAAGCAAGAACCAAGGCTAGAGCTGTAAAGGTTATGCTAGATAAACTCATAGAAGATTCAAAGGCTTACGGGATAAAAGAAGTATGCGTTCACCATATTAATGCCCTAGGAGAAGCGGAAGCCCTGGTTAATACCATTAAGGAAAAGCTAAACATTGTAGCAACTATATCAGATATAGGGCCTATTATAGGTCTGCATGTAGGGCCAGGTGCCGTAGGCCTTGTTTATTACACAGAGGAAGATATGCGTTAAGAGTAGTATGAATATAAAACTTGGAAGGATGATAAGTTTATGGCGAAAAATAGTGTGGACGTAGCAAAGTGCTCAGTTCAAATGGCTATTTCAACAAGGGAACAGGAAACAATCTTAATCAAAGAATTAAAAGAAGAGGGTGTCATAGCCGCTGCCGTAGATATTGGTGGTAATCTCATCTCATCAGTTCCTAAAATTATTGAACGGGCCCTAGTAGCGACTAAACGAAATGGCATTATAGATGACTGTCATCTCCACGACGGGGCTGTAGCAGGGGCTACAAGAGAAGCAATCATGCAAGTGTCAGCTAAGGCCAATGGGCTTAGTGTGGGTGGTAAGATAGGCATTGCAAGATCAGGAGAGCACATCAGTGTGTGTATCTTCTTAAGTATCGGTCTGCTACATCTTAATGAAGTTGTCATTGGGATAGGGCATAGGTCTATTGGTGAGGTAAAGTCTTAGGTGTGGTGGGGGGCTGATGCCTCTCTAAAGTCATAACTAATACCTAGAACCAAAAACTAAAGGAGCTGAAAGATAAAATCTTTCAGCTCCTTTTTTCATCTGAAATAGCCATTATATACACCATAAGTAACTTGACAACGTATCGTATGTCGATATATACTGGAAATATAACATATCGACATACGATATAATGATAAGTGATATAAAAGGGAGGTTAATGTGGCTAAACAAAGGGTGAAGGGGCTTACTCAGCCCATGTATTATATACTTTTGAGTTTGAGAAATAAAAGGCATGGCTATGAGATTATGCAGTATGTTGAGTGGCTTACAGGAGGGAGAGTTAAGGTTGGCCCGGGAACATTGTATTCGCTTTTGAGCCGATTTGAGGAAGATAATTATATAGAAATGGTTGGGGATAGTGATAATAAAAAGACGTATATTATTACAAGTTTAGGTGACATGGTTTTAAAAGGTGAAATGGAAAGATTGGGGCAATTGCTTAAAGATGGTATAAGGGTAGTGGGGGGCGATGATAATGAATTTGAAAATAGAAAATAATTTTTTAAACATTACAAATTATCCATCCGTAGAGAGATATCTGGAATTACGCTGTTAAGTCTTATAATATTCATGTTTATTATAAGGAGAAGGGCTTGGAAACAGTAGAAATTCATACAGACCAGGAAGAAGAATTCCGCTTATTAGAAAGATTGGGGAAAACTCAGATTAAAAGTTACTATAGTTTAATTGTTATGTTTTTGTTTTTAAGCTGGTTTATAATAGTGCCTTTAATGACTCGTATGTTTGAAATGAAAAATGGACTAAACCAGATTATTACACCCATGTTACTGATGCAACTTGTTGTGAATATTATCCAACTAATTAGTACCAAGAAGTTTTTAAAAATAAATAAGAAGAACATAGAAAAGGGAAAAGAAATAGAATTTATTGAAGCAAAGTTTTATGTCACTAGGATAAGCTTGGCAGTGACATTTCTAACACTATTTGTGATGATTTTATATGTTTTGTATTCAAGTATATTTCTAAGAAATAAGGTTATGCTACTTGCGTTTATTCCGTCTATGATTGGTCTTACAGGCGGTTTATTATTTAGGGCTTTTGTAAAGCCCACCAAGCACTCGAAGAAATATAAGATAATTGCATTTGTAGTAACCATAGTTGCTATTTCTGCTGTAGGTAGTTTATTTAGTATATTGGGGATAATGAATTTTGAAAAGTTAGTAGACGAAAACAACATTCCAAGTAGAGATAAATACAGGGTCCTGCTTAGGGATGATTTTGTAAATATATCTACGGAAATAGAGGAAGGGACATTACGCCAAAACACAAGTATTCTAATCCCAAGGTCTTATGAGTATACGTCAATTGGTCCACGAGAAGATGATATTAGATATATAGAAACACATTATTCCAAAGCCTTAACAACAGACGTCGCCAAAGAATTAGTAAGCAGATATAAATATGAGGCTGTAAAATATATAAAGAAAAAATATTCTCCTGAGTTAGCGTATCATTACCAATCGGGTGAGTTAGAAGAATATTTAACATACGTTGGCCTAACAAAAAATGATGTTAATAGGGTAATGGACAAAGAATTAAAACAAGCTACTCAGAAGTTTATAGAAATAATAAAAGGAAAGCGAACAGAAAAAATAGATTCACAATTATGGGGTGTTGATGAGGCATGTTTTTTAGCAGATGATAAACAAGAGATTGTTCTTAGGAAAGGAAGAGAAGTGTTCTACTTAAAAGGGCTTAGTTTTGAGGACCCTAAAGTCATTAAAAGGGCAAAGGGTATCTTGCAGCTATAAAAAAACAAGCCCTTTAAGGGCTTATTTTAATATGTTTTTTAATTTAGTGAGTGCTCCTACAACTGAATTGGAGTACTGCTCAACATTTACTAGTATCTTTTCAGCCTGACGAGTATTTCCGTTGTTGTAGGCTTGGATAGCTTCCTTAGCAGCTATGTGAAGTTGATTGTGTGGTTCTTCCATCTCTGAGAGGACTTGGTTAACAGCGCTATTATCTTTATCTAGTGTGCTGATCCACTTGCCAAGTCTACATTCCTTATGATTATCTACTTCTGTGGCATTTAATGTTGTGTAGCCTAAAATTATATTATAGACTTTCCATTTCCAAATTAAGTGGTCAGAAATAGACAATTCAATCATTGTAGCATTATCAATAACTTCCAGTGATTCGAAAGCATGTAAACGAATACCATTAATTTTTTCAGAAATATCATAAAAAGCCTGGCCTGTTCTATTAGTATCCTGGCGAATAATAGTTGCTTTTTCATTAACAACTAAGAGGTTGGCAGCGATATCCTCTGTTGCGGCAGTCTGCTCTTCTGTATTGGATGAAATCTCTGCAAAATTATCTCTTACCAAATGCATTGTTTCATTAATTCCTTTTATTCCCTTTGTCGCTTGGTGAATTGAATCCTTAGAAGTGGTAAACGAGTCAATAACATCCTCAATTTCACTGGATGTTTGGGAAATTTTTTCATTTAAGTTATTGACAGTTTCTTGTATAAAACCAACTTGCTTACCGGTGTCTTCTGCTAATTTCTTGATTTCATTTGCAACCACAGCAAATCCTCTACCATATTCCCCTGCTCTTGCAGCTTCAATAGAAGCATTAAGTGCCAGTAGGTTAGTTTGATCTGCAACTGCTCTAATAACATTAACCATGTCATCAATTTTCCGTGTTTCTGCTATTACCTCGTCCATAATCTGTTTCGTGCCGTAGGTTTTATCGATATTTTCTTCTAGAATTATAAATGCATGATTAATTTTTTTCAAACTTTCACTTGTTTGTGTCGTTGTAATATTAATATTTTCACTAGACCTATTCATGACGTTAGACATATCCTCAGTTGCCGCACTAATTTCCTGACTACTTGCCGACACATTTTCTATCATATCCGTTTGCTCACTTGTAGATACAACCATTTCCTTAACATAATCTAGCCCCGTCATGAATTGTAATAATTCATTGACGCTCATCAAAGCATCCATATTACATGATGTTGCCTTGTTATATTTTTGCCTTATAAGATTTTCTGACTCACAACTAACAGCTAGTGCTTGTTGTTAATTAGTAACTTTTTCCTTGTTCTTACGGCCCCTATTAAACATATCTCGCCTCCAATATATTTATAACAATTAAATGACTATATCCTTATAATACCTTTTAAACTAGCATATTACAACAAAAATAAATATATTATGACAAAAGTAACCAAGTAACTTTTAACGACGCAGGAAGTTATGTTGTGAAGGTTCCTTTTCACTTGTCAGATTGCACCATTAAAAAAGGTATTGACGTAGGCCTGTATTTAATGTCATACTATATGAGTAGAATAGTAGCATAA